>JALZOI010000250.1 GCA_030857245.1 Myxococcota bacterium | reverse complement strand
GGTGCAGCCCGGTCAGCCGCTGCTCGAGCTGGTGGAGCTGGCCGCGGGTCGCCGCGAGGGCGCGCTCGCCGCGCGCATGCAGCGCGATCGAGCAGCGATCGAGATCCTGGCGCGAGCGGTCGAGGCGATGCCGGAGCTCGCGGTCGAGCCGGCGGCGCTCCTTGTCGAGGATGTCGCCGAGCGCGAACCCGTCGGGCACCGCGAGCTCGGCGGCGGCGGTCGGCGTCGAGGCGCGCGCATCGGCCGCGAGGTCGGCGAGCGACAGATCGGTCTCGTGACCGACCGCGCTGATCACCGGCACCGGGCACCGCGAGATCGTCCGCACCACGCGCTCGTGGTTGAACGCCGAGAGATCGGTCGTCGAGCCACCGCCGCGACCGACGATCACGACGTCGACGCCGGCGCGGACCACCATCGCCATGCCGTTCACGATCTGGTGCGGCGCCGACGCGCCCTGCACGGCGGCATCGGCGATCAAGATCGGCGTCGGCAGCCGGCGCTGCACGGTGCGAATGATGTCGTGGATCGCGGCCCCATTCGCGGAGGTGACGACGCCGATCCGGCGCGGGAACCGGGGCAGCGGGCGCTTCTTCGCGGCCGCGAACATGCCCTCGGCGGCGAGCTTGGCCTTGAGCGCCTCGAAGGCAGCGGCCTCGGCGCCCGCGCCGACCGGCTCTGCGAAATCGGCGTACAGCTGCATGCGGCCGTCGCGGTCGTAGACGCCGAGCCGGCCGCGCACCCGCAGCCGCTGCCCCGCCTCGATCTTGAACCGGGTCCGCGCGACGTCCCGCCCCCACATCACGGCGGTCAGCACGCTGCCGCGATCCTGGAGCGCGAAGTAGAGGTGGCCGGAGGACGGCTGGCTGACCTGGGTGACCTCTCCCTCGAGCCAGACCAGGCCCAGGGCATCGAGCGCGCGACCGGCGAGCCGCACCACGTCGGCGACGCCGAGCGGCTGTTCGCGGCTGCTGGGCGGTCGTTCCGGGGCCACACGCGACGGTAACCTGTCGAGAATACGGTCGCTATGGGATGAGCGCGCAACCTCCCCGGGTGGCGCGCTGTCGATCTGCAAGATACGATGCCCATCGCGGAAATGGCCGAGTCCCCCCAGCAGATCGCGCGTGAGCCGGGTGCGCCGATCGCAAGAGATGCGATCGATCCCGAGCTGATCAAGCTCGGCCGCCCGCGCGCGAAGATCGGCCTGGTCACCGCGGCCGGCATGGTCTTCCTGTGCACGCTGTTCATCCTCAAGCTGCTGCCCGATTGGCGGTTCGCCAGCGAGCCCGATGCGCCCCGCCCGGTCGCCGTCGCCGAGGTCGCCGCCGGCAAGGTCGCCGAGGATTCGTACATCGCGCTCGAGGCCGAGCCGATGATGGCGCACGCGATCCGCGCCAACAAGAACCGGGGCGAGCTGGGGCTGCGCGTCGTGCCGGCCCGCGGTAGCGGCGAGCGCGTCTGGCTCGTGCTCGACGGCGTCGGCTGGGATCCCCCGGTCCTCGGGCGCTACCAGGGCCGCCTGCGCAAGCTCGCCGATCTGCCGTTCGAGGCCGCGATGCGAGAGCACTCGCTCGCGCAACCACGCCCGGTCTTCGCCCGCGCGGCGACGGTGCGCGCGGGGTTCGCCACCACCACGATCCGCACCGTCGACGGTGACGAGGTCAAGGTCTCCGATAGCGACCGCGTGGCGTTCGACGTGATCGATCCGGCGCTGTCGACCGTCGTCGCCACCTTCACCGGCGGCACGCCCGAGCACACCGCGCTGCTCGATGCCGCCGCGTGGACGGCCGAGGTCGCGCGCCTCGGTATCCCGGCGACGCTGCTGCCTCCGGACGATCGTGATCGCGCGCTCGGCCAGGCGCGGTTCGACGTCACGATGCCGGTCGCCACGGTCACCGAGAAGCTCGAGGTCGCGAAGCTGTGGGCCGCGCGCGTCGAGCCGGTCACTCGCCATCACCAGACGACGTGGGGCGAGCTCAAGAAGTCGCCGAGCGGGTCGTTCACGTTCGCCACCACCACGATCCCCGAGGCGCAGCTCGATCTCGTCGGCATCTACGCGACGCGCGCGATCCCCGCGGACGCCTACGCGCTGATCGCGAACGAGCAGCCGCAGGAGTTCTGGTACATCCTGCCGATCCTGATCGTCGTCGCGTTGATCGGCCTGCTCTTCCTGTGGGGGCTGATCCGCACCATCCGACGCGACCTGCTGCCGACGCGCGCCTGACCCGCTCGGCGGCGCGGCCGCAGGCATATACTCGACGCGAGTGGCGGAGGATCCGAAGACCCGACGGGACGCCCCCGAGGTCACCGTGCCGGGATCGCACTCCGCGCTGCCGACCATCGTGGGCGCCGCGATCCCGACGACCGCACCACCCGCCATGCCCCGGGAGCTTGCTGCGGAGCTCGCCGACGAGCACGTGCCCGGCACGATCCAGCTCCGCGTCGACGCGGTCCTCGACGCCGCGCCGCCGGTGATGGCGACGCTCGCCGGAAGCGCGACGCCCCTGCGCCACCAGCCGCCGGCGATGCCCCACGAACGCTACGTGCTCGGCGAGGAGATCGCGCGCGGTGGCATGGGCCGCGTCGTCGAGGCGACCGACACGGTGCTCGGGCGAGCGGTCGCCGTGAAGGAGGCGCTCGCGCTCGACGCCGACACGCTGAAGCGGTTCGCCCGCGAGACCCGGATCACCGCGCGGCTCGAGCACCCGTCGATCGTGCCGGTCCATGACGCCGGCGCGATGGTCGGGGGCGCGCCGTTCTACGTGATGCGCAAGATCTCGGGCCGGCCGCTCGAGCGCCTCGTGGCGTCGGCGGAGACCCTCGCCGAGCGGCTCGCGCTGATCCCGCACATCGTCGCCGCCGCCCAGGCGGTCGCCCACGCGCACGAGCGCGGCATCGTCCACCGCGACATCAAGCCGTCGAACATCCTCGCCGGCGAGCTCGGCGAGACCATCGTGATCGACTGGGGGCTCGCGAAGGTGATCGGCGAGGCCGACGATCCGCTGGTCGCGTCCGAGCTCGCCGCGCCCGCTGCGTCGGAGACGCCCGACGACTCGATCCGGACGCGCGCCGGCATCGTCTACGGCACCCCCGGCTTCATGGCGCCCGAGCAGCTGCGCGGATTCCCGGTCACCGAGCGCTGCGATGTGTACGCGCTCGGCGCGACCCTCTACCACCTGCTGTCGCGCAAGCCGCCGCACCATGCGAGGACCGCCGACGAGATGATGCGGGCGGCGGCCAGCGCGCCGCCGCCGCCGATCGGCGAGCTGGTGTTCGGCGTGCCGCCGGAGCTGTCGACGATCATCGACAAGTGCCTCGCGCACGATCCGCGCGCGCGCTACCAGAACGCCCGCGAGCTCGCCGAGGATCTGCAGCGCTTCCTCACCGGGCAGCTCGTCGCCTCGCACCGCTACTCGACGCCGGAGCGGCTGCGGCGGCTCGTCCGCAAGCACAAGGCGGCCGTCGCGATCGCGGGGACCGCGATGATCCTGCTCGCCCTGCTGTTCGTCCGCGTGATCGGCGAGCGCAACCGCGCCGACGCCGCCGCGCGCACCGCGGTCGAGCAGCAGCGGCTCGCCGTCGAGCAGGGTCAGAAGACGCAGCTCCAGCTCGAGCGGGTGACGCTGCAGCAGGCCCGCAACGAGATCGAGACCAACCCGACGCGGGCGATCGCGCGGATCCGCGACCTCGCCACGCAGCATCCGCGCGAGGTCCGCTCGCTCGCGATCGCGGCGCGGGCCGCCGGGGTCGCGTGGGCGCTGCCCGCCTCGAAGTCGACGCACACGCTCGAGATGTCGCGCGATGGCCGGCGCGCGCTCTCGACCGGGGACGACGGCGTGGTCCGGCTCTACGATCTCGCGGAGCGCAGCGCCCGCACGCTCGTCGACATGCGCGAGCGGGTGTCGGCGCGGTTCGCCGACGAGGAGCGCCGGATCGTGCTGTGGGCGGGCCCGCAGCTGACGCTCCTCGAGACCGCCACCGGCGCGCGCCGCGAGATCGTGGCGCCGACGGCGATCGTGGATCTCGAGGTCGTCGGCAGCACGGCGTACTGGATCGACGTCGAGCACCGGCTCTGGGTGCTCGACCTCGCCGGGACGGTGCCGCTCGAGATCGCGCTACCCGAGGCCGTCCATCAGCTCGCGCCCTCGCCCGATGGCCGCTGGCTCGCGCTCGACGGCGCGGACCACCTGATGCTCTACGATCGCACGCAACCCGCGGCGGAGCCCGTGATCGTGACCAACGGCAACACCGTCGACGTCCGGTGGTCGGAGGACGGCACGTACCTCGCCGCGCTCGTCAACGAGGCCGCGCTCGCGATCCGGATCGCGCCGGTCCCGACGATCGTGCATCGCCGCACCGTCAACGTGCGCCGCTATGTCGCGTACGGCGACGATCGGGTCTACGCGATCGGTGCGACCGGCGTCGCTGCCGTGCCCTCGGAGGCGTCGCACTCGCGCAAGCCGCTGATCGGCGACCCGATCAACATCGTCGCCTCGCGCGGCAACACGATGGTGGCGGCGAGCCAGGGCGGGATCGCGGTGCTCGCGAGCTCGGGCGACATCCCGCTCTCCGTCCCCGCGGGTCGCGTCGAGAGCCTCGACGCCTCGCCGCACTCGCCGTACGTGATCGCGACGGTCGAGGGCCGGCTGCTGGTGTGGAACCTCGACGAGATCCAGCCCCGCAGCATCAAGGCCCCGCAGATCGAGCTGGCGCGGTTCGTCGGCACCGGCCACGCCGTCGCGACGTTGTTCGGCGAGCGGCCACTACGGTGGTTTGACCTCGCGACCGGCGCGGTCACGACGTACGACCAGCGGATCACGCAGGCGCGCTCGATCGACGGAGCTCCCGACGGCGGCGCGGCCTGTCTGATCGACGGCAGCCGCCAGGCCGTGCTGCTCGTGCCCGGCCGCGCGCCCGCCGCCCTCGCGGGGACGGTAACCCAGGCCGGCTTCGCGAGCGCGCGCGATCTGCTGCTCGCCGACGAGGCTGGCTCGCTCGCGCACGTCGATCTCGAGACCCGCGCGCAGACCACGCTGGTCACGCGCACCGCGAAGCTGCTCGGGATGGGGTGGAGTCGGACCGGTCCGCCGTGGGTCGCCGCGGCCTTCGCCGACGGCACGCTGTGGCGCAAGCACCTCGGCACCGGGCAGACCGTCACCGCCACGTCGCCGATCACGCCGACGAGCGGCATGGCCGTGACGGCGGATGGCAGCGTGCTGTTCGGCGAGGGGCGCACGCTGCGGGCCTGGCGGCCGGATGGCACGCTCGAGGCCCACGCCCAGCTGCCGCAGCCGATCGTCGCGCTCGGCCTCGTCGGCGCGGGCCCGCTGATCGCGTTCACGAGGGGCGGCACCGCGCACCTCATCGAGCTCACCGCGCGCGACCGGGTCACCGAGATCGAGGCCGTCGGCGCAGGTCGCGCCTCGATGGCGGCCGACACCGGGTACTACGTGGTGTCGAGCGTCGATGGCATCGAGGTGGTCGATCCGTTCGCGCGGCACCGCTGGACGCTGGCCCGGGCCAAGGGCATCACCTACCGCGACCCGCAGATCAGCCGCGATGGCCGCAGCGTCCTCGCACACTCCCCCGAGGCGCTCCTCGTGTGGTCGCTCCCGGACCCGCCGTCACCGGCCCAGCTCGCCGGGTGGCTCGACGGCCTCACCAACGCGATCATCGAGCCGAGCGGTGCGCTCGGCTGGCGCTAGGCGGACGCTGCGCGGGCCGTGACCCGCTTCGCGACGACGCGCCCTGGCAGGAGTGCTACAACCCGTTGTCCGTGACGACGCCCCTTCGCCTCTACGATTCGATGCGCCGCGACAAGGTCCCGTTCGAGCCGCTCGAGCCGGGCAAGGTCGGGATGTACGTGTGCGGACCGACGCCCTATGCGCCGGCTCACATCGGCCACGCCTTCTCGGCGATCTCGTTCGACACGATCCGGCGCAGCCTGCGGTTCCTGGGCTACGACGTCCGCTACGTCCGCAACATCACCGACGTCGAGGACAAGATCATCCGCCGCGCGAACGAGCTCGGCGAGGATCCGATGGCGCTCGCCGCGCGGTTCGCCGCCGACTACAACCGCGACATGGGCCGCTTCGGCGTGCTCGCACCCGACGTCGAGCCGAAGGTGTCGACGCACATCGCCGAGATCATCGCGCTGATCGAGAAGCTCGTCGCGACCGAGACGGCGTACCCGGTCGACGGGGACGTCTACTTCGCGGTCGAGAAGTTCCCGACCTACGGCAAGCTCTCGGGCATGACGATCGACGAGCTCCGCAAGGGCGCGAGCGATCGCGAGCTCGTCGAGAAGCAGAAGCGCTCCCCCGCGGACTTCGCGCTGTGGAAGGCCGCGAAGCCAGGCGAGCCGAGCTGGCCGTCGCCGTGGGGCAGCGGCCGCCCGGGCTGGCACATCGAGTGCTCGGCGATGACGGCCGCGCACCTCGGCGAGGTCTTCGATCTGCACGGTGGCGGCAAGGATCTGATCTTCCCGCACCACGAGAACGAGATCGCGCAGTCGCAAGGCGCGCATGGCACGTCGACGTTCGCGCGCTACTGGCTGCACAACGGCTTCCTCAACTTCGCCGGCGAGAAGATGTCGAAGTCGCTCGGCAACGTCTTCAACTGCGACGAGATCGCGAACGCGGTCGGCGCCGAGGCCCTGCGGTTCTTCTGCGTCGAGCACCACTATCGCTCGCCCGTCGAGTTCGAGGTCGAGGCGATCCGCGACGCGAGCAACGAGACCGTTGGCGTGCGGTTCCGCAGCCTCGAGGCCGCGGATCGGCGGCTCGAGGACTTCTACAAGACGCTGCACAAGATCGACGGCTTCCTCGCGCAGGGCGGCGAGGGCGGCGAGGGCCCCGTGCAGGCCGACGCCGAGAAGCTGCTGCCCGAGGCGCGCGCGGCGCTGGCCGACGACTTCAACGCGCCGGTCGTGATGTCGAAGCTGCACGAGGCGAAGACCCTCGCGAACCGCCTGCTCGATCAGGGCAAGGGCGACAAGCAGCTCAAGCGGCGCACGCTCGCGCGGCTCGCCCGCGAGCTCCGGCTCGTCGGGGAGGCGCTCGGCATCCTCGCGAACGACCCGCGCGCGTACCTGGCGGAGCGTCGCGAGCGCCTGGTCCGGCGCAGCAGCATCGACGTCGCGCGCGTCGAGCAGCTGATCGTCGATCGCGTGACCGCCCGCGGCGCCAAGGACTTCACGCGCGCCGACGAGATCCGCAACGAGCTCACCGCGATGGGCATCGAGCTCCACGATTCGCCGCAGGGCACGGAGTGGAGCGTCCAGGACGTCGGTTGATGGGCCGCGACGACAAGACCGATCCCGCCGGAGAGCTCGCACTCGCGCGGCCGATGATCGCGCGTGACCTCGACCGGGCCGGCAAGGGCCAGCTCGTCTACGTCGGGCGTGACGGTGAGGTCAAGGATCCCGCCGGCGTCCGCAACCGCCAGGTCGCCGCATACGTCGCCTTCGGCGGCATCACGGCGGCGGGCGTCGCGCTCGCGGCGACCTCGTTCCCGCTGCTGATCCCCTTCTACCTCGCGCTCGGCGGCCGCTTCGTCGGCACCGTGCGCGCGGTCAAGCGCGTCAACGAGGCGAGCGTGGCGCTGTCGAACGGCGACTCGCCGACCGGCCGCGCCCTCGCGGAGCCCGTGTCGCGCGCGTGGTGGGCACCGGGGCGCGTGCGCGCGCTCGCGGAGCTCCGCGTCGCGGTCGCGGATGCCCTCGACGGCCGCGTCGAGCAGGCGCTCGATCGTGTGCGGCTCGCGCGCGCGAAGCTGTCCCCGCGGCTGATCCAGCACCAGTTCTCCTACTACACCGAGGTCAACCTCCTGACCGCGCTCGGCCGCACCAAGGAAGCGCGGGTCGTCCTCGATGCGCGCGGTGGCGTGCCGCCCGGCGAGGTCCTCAAGCTGTCGTACTGGATCGCGCAGCTGCACCTCGCCGTCGCCGAGGGCGGCATCCGCACCGGCGAGCTCGAGGAGACCGAGGTCCACGACCGCATGCGCAAGGGCCTGTCGATGACCGCCGGCCGGGACCTGCTGCTGCTCTGCGCATGGGTCTACGCGCAGCGCGGGGATCACGAGGAGGCGCGCTTCGTGTGGCGGCAGGCGATGGATCGCGAGGGCAGCCAGCGCCTCGAGGTCGCGATGCCGAAGCTCGCGGCGTGGATGGCGACGTATCGCGCCGAGCACCCCGAGCTAGACACGCCCGATCCCGACGAGCCGTAGGCTTCGCGGCGCGCGAGCCGGAGCGAGCCGCTTATTGGCGCTAGCCGGAGCGCGTCGCCGAACGCGCCGGATCGTCACTACCCGCGAGCAAGCCATCGAGCTCGCCGCGGCGCTCGAGGGCGCGCAGGTCGTCATACCCACCGATCGATTTCTCGTCGATGAAGATCTGGGGGACGGTGCTGCGACCCGTCGTCTCGAGCAGCCATCGCCGAGTAGCGTGATCGCCGGTGCAGTCCACCTCCTCGTACGCCACGCCCTTCTCCTTCAACAGGTGTTCTGCCGCCGTGCAGTAGCCACACCACCGGCGCGTGTACATCTTGACGTGCGCTGGCATCTCGGAACCCTACCCGCAATCGAGCAGCGAACAACGTGGCAAGAAGGATTGGTACGCCGAGGCCGCAAGCCCGGTGTGACGGCAGCGCGCGACCGGGCGCGTCACTTGTCGTCAGCGTCTTCGGACAGATACGCGAGGATGACTTCGTCGAGGCTCTTCTCGGAGATCAGCCCCTGGCCGAAGCCGCGGCCCTCTTCCTCGCGCGCCTTGCGGACCACCCGCGGCTGGGTCGGCGACTTCGGCGGCGCCCCCACGATCACCGCCGGGCGGGTCATCACGACGCCGCTGCTGTTCGGCGCCGCGGCGCGGCCGGGCGCGCCGTTGGACGGCACCGGAGGCGGAACACCGCCGGCGCTGCGGACCGGTGGTGGCGTCCGTGCGTGATGGTGCCCCGACGACGGCTCCCGGCTCCCCGGCGGCAGGCTGGTCGCGGCCGAGGACGGCTCACGACCGATCGCCCGGGGCACCCCGGCGGAGGGCGCCGACGACGCGCGACCGGGACGCCCCAGGCCGGCCGGCATCGCAACGCTCCCCGATCGATCGGCGCTCAGCACCGGAAGCTTCTGGCTGGTACCGCGCTTGTGCTGCGCGTAGTGCCCCGGACGGTCGCGCTCCATGCCCGGTGGCGGGTCGGCCGACGGCGGTGCGGCGGCGTAGACCTCGACGGCATCGGCCTCGCCACCGCGGCGCGAGTCCGAACCTGGCAGCGGGCGCGACACGACAGCCGGCGGCGCGATGGCCTGGCGCGATGGCGGCCGGGCGATCGGCCGACCGGGCGGCAGGCTCGCGGCTCCGACAG
>JALZOI010000873.1 GCA_030857245.1 Myxococcota bacterium | reverse complement strand
GTCACGCTCAGCGAGCGCAGCTCGGAGCGGAGCGGCCTCGTCACCGTGTGCACGAGCCAGCCGGCGCCGCTGGCGGTCGAGACGCGGTAGTAGCCGACCGCGGAGTCGATCACCGTCAGCCGCTCGCCCGGAGCGACCTCACCGATACGCGAGGCATCCTGTGCGGGCGAGGAGAACAGCGGGCTCGACGCGATGACGTCGACCTCGAACGCGGAGGGACCGGGCTCGGTGAAGGTCGCCAGCGCGCCGTAGCTACCCGGGATGGGATCGCCGCGATCGACCCAGTCGCCGAGCTCGATCCCGGGGATGACGACGCGCTGACCGTTCCGGAAGATCGCGAAGTGGAGATGCGCACCGTTGCGGAACGCATTGCCGGTGCGCCCCGAGTAGCCGAGGGTCTGCCCGACGGTGACCTGGTCGCCCACCGCGACGCTCGGCTGCTCGCTCAGGTGCGAGTACAGGGTCTGATAGCCGTCTTCGTGATCGAGGTAGACCAGGAAGCCGCCGATGCTGGTGAACCTCGCGGAGGTCACCACGCCCGCGCGCGCGGCACCCACCGGTGTCCAGTACGGCACCGCGAAGTCGGCCGAGCCGCTGTGGACCGCGCCGTCGTTGTAGAAGTCGTTGGCCGCGACCCACGCGGGGACCGGCCACACGAACTGCGCCTCGAATGGCTCGGCGGCATCGACCGGGGCATCGGGGCTCGCGCCGGCGTCCGGATCGCCAGCCGGTGCGTCGCCGCAGCCGGCGAGACCGAGGCCGAGCGCGGCTACCAGGGCGAACGCGAGTGGCGCGTGCGAGCGGCGCGACGAGACGAGGAGGGGTGCGAGCAAGGTCATGACGGCTGCCTCAGTTCGGGATCACGAAGTTGATCGTGCCTTGCTTGTGCACGATCAGGGAGGGACCCGCAGTCTGCACGACGTACGTCTTGATGCGGAACCTGCGAGTGCACGTCGCCGCGGTGCTGACGGGCACCGCCGCGAGCGAGCGGTAGACCATCTCGTGGTGGCTGTCCTTGTCGATGTAGGCCGGCGCGGTGGCCGACGACGCCGGCAGCCGCGTGATGGCGCAATAGCCGCCGCCCTCCGCGTACTGGCCGACCGTCAGGACCACCCGGGCGTGCGAGCCGACGGTCCGGTCGAGCTCGTGCTCGGGCAAGCCGCAGAGCTCCGGCAGGTTGTCGTACGGGTCGTCGCTGCCGCCGACCGAGGTGCACGTGGTCAGCTTCACCGCGCCGATCGCCCGGAACGAAGTGACGCCCGCCGGCGCGGTCCACTCGAGCGGAGCCGCATCAAGTGCCTCGCCGTCGTCGAGCACGTCTGACCGCGTCTTCGGCGCGTAGGACCGATCGGAGCCCGCGGGTACGGGCGACGACACCCGCAGGTACGAGCCGCTCGCGATCGAAAACTTGGTCGCGCTGAACGTACCCGTCGGGCGCGGCCGGCCACCCTGGCTCGAGAGCACGCAGCGGTAGGCGCCCGGCGCTCCTCCGATGAACAGCAGCTGTGGTGCGAGCCGGAGCGGCGTGCCGCGGATGACGTTCTGCGTGTTGCTGATGCTGTTGATCGGGGTCGTGCCGCCGGCGACGGGGGTGCAGCCGACCCCCGCCACCGCCATCATCAGCGGATCCGCGGAGCTCGAGGTGCTCTGCTCGATATTGGCGCGTCCCTGCACCCAGCGCCGCTCGCCCGCGACGGTCGTGGTGAACTCGACCTCGAACACCGTGCGCCCGACGCGATCCCCGTAGAACGTGCGGCCATCGGCCGCGGACGAGTCCGTCTTCCAGGTCAGGCCGGCTGCACTGCTGGGTAGATCGGAGTCATCACCCTCGTCCTCACCGTCGTCGTCCTTGCTGTCGGTGACACCTGCATCGACGTCGCCGAGATTGCTCTCGGCTTCGGGCCCGGCACAGGAAGCGGCGAGGACGGCGATGGCGGCGATGGCGAAGGTCGTGACCGGGGTGCACACGATCCGCAATTGCTGCAGGCCGCATGCCGCGCCACCTGCGCGCATGCACGTGCAACTCGAGAGGTTACGAACGACCACGCTCGGCGCGGGTGACGCCTGTCGTGGGCACTGCTCGGTTCAGTCACGGTCCCATACCGTTTGTGCGTTCGCGATCACGAGGAGATCGCACCTGCGCACCAGGATCTGCGCATTGCACGACCACCGGTAGTTCTTGGACTTCGCGGCACGGCGATGATCGCGGGTGGGAATGAGCGTGCCGTCGACGACCCACGCCCCAGCGGCGATCGCGATTCACCGCCGCGGCCCCCGCGGCCAGCCGTGGCGTCATAGTCATGGCGACCACGACGCGATGGGCGGTCGATGGCGATGTCGCGAACAGGGCCGCGAGCTCGCGCATCGTGAGGTTGGTGCGGAGCGCGACGCACGCGAGCAGCACGCGCGCGGGCCGTGGTAGCGACCACGGACGACCGCGCGCCAGCTCGGCTGGAAGGTGCGCCATCACGCGCTCGAATCGATCACGCGTCAGGCCGGCGAGTGACAACCAACGATCGATCATGAAGCGGATCGTCAACGTCAGATCGCGGGCGTAGGATCGATTCGTGGCGTCGTCTGGAAAGCGGACACGCGGTCCCAACCGCGGCACGGCGTGGGTGCGTAATCCCGACGACGGCGTGTCGGTGCTGCGGCTCGCGCTCGACACCAGCGATCCGCTCCAGCGCGGCCGCCTCGAGGCGATGTATCAGGGTGCGTATCAAGTACGGCGTGCGCTTCAGCGCCGGGCGAAGAACGCGTGTCGCGCCTACTGGGCGGCGACCCACGAGCGCGACGACAAGGGCCCGGCGTCGGTTCGCGATCGTCTCGGCCTGTCGAAGACGGCGCTCGAGCACGCCGCCTACG
>JALZOI010000249.1 GCA_030857245.1 Myxococcota bacterium | reverse complement strand
GTCATACGCCGCGCGGCGATCGCGTGCGAGCCACCGCGCGATCCAGTACGCGGGCCATCGCCAGACCTGCCACGCGCGCGGGCGCTGCGGCAGCGGGATCAGCGCGATCGCGGTCTCGTGCTCGACGATGACTCCCTGCGCGGCCTCGACCCGGGCGCGCGCGGCCTCGAGGTCGGGCTGGCGATCCGGCGGCAGCGCGTGCTCCTCGGTCGAGCCGTCCTCGCGATGGACCCGAAACGTCGTCGCCGGGCCACGCCGGATCCGCAGCGCCGCGCTGCCCGGGCAGCGCGCGAACGGATCGAGCAGCTTGCCGCCGCACGCCTCGTTGAACAGCTCGGTCCGACCCTGCAGCTCGCCGCCGATGCCGACGGCGAGCTCCTGCGTCCACAGGCTCTCGAGCTCCGCGACGGCGAGCCGAGCGGCCTCCGCGGCCGGCGGGGCGTCGGCCAGCCGGCACAGCGCAGCCTGGGCCTGCTCCACCAGCGGATGGGTCACGCGGACGGCCGTCCCACCCGCCCATCCTACACCCGGCGGCATCAGGCCGGGGCGCACAGCCACGGTGAGCGCGCCGCCCGCTCAAGGCGCGAGCTGGGAGGTGCGCTCGACATGCGTTGGCGTCGGCGCTCCTCCGAGCACGAACATCGAACCATTCGCGAGCACGGCGGCGTGCCGCTTCCGCGGCAGCAGCAGGGGCTCGTTGGCCTCCCAGGGGCCGAGCGTGCCGTCGTCGCCGATGCGGCTGTGCAGGACCTCCGAGCTCACGTCCAGGTGCTGGCCGCCGATGACATAGATGTGCTGCGAGTCGGTGACCACGGCATGGTTCGCGCGCGGCGTTGGCAGCGGAGTGGTCGTCGACCATGGCCCGACGTTGCCGGTGTCGGGATCGGTGCGAGCGACGTACACGGTCGAGGTCGCTGCCTCTGAATCGCCCGCGTCGCCACCGATCGCGTACAGAAAGCCACGCGCCGCGACGCCGGCGAAGTTCGCACGCGGAGCGGGCATCGACGTGGTGACCTGCCACGCGCCGAGGCTGCCGGTCGCCAGCACCCGCGCGACGTGAACCGACGCGTGCCTGACGTTGCTCCCGTCACCGCCGCCGTACGCGTAGAGATAGCCGTTCGCGGTGGCGGCGGCGAGCGCCTTGCGCGCCGCGGGGAGCGGTGTGGCAGCAGCCCAGCTCGCGATGTCACCGGTCGCACCGACGTCGCCGAAGTACACCGACGTCTGCGCTGTTCCGGAGTTCGCACCGCCCACCACGTAGATCCGGTTGCCGATGGTGACGACATCTCCGAATGCGCGAGGCGCGGGCAGCGGTGTCGCCTGCGTCCAGGCTCCCAGCTCCCCAGCGAAGGTGGCGCGGAACACCACCGCGGTCTCGCCGGATGCCTCGTAGCCGCCGATCACGTAGAGCGTGTCGCCGATGAACGCCGCGTGCCCGTGGTTGTAGTCACGGCTCGCGGGCAGCGGGGTGGCCGCGGTCCACCTGGCGAGCGAGGGACCGCCCGCATCTGCACTCGCATCTGCACTCGCATCTGCGCTCGCGTCGGCGACGTCTGGGCGGTTGAGGCCGAGCACCTTGTCGCAGCCGGAGAGCAATCCGAGTGCGGCCAGCCACCAAGCCAACATCGAACCAGCATATCACTTCGCTGTTTGCCAGCGTCAGCTCAGCGCCGGCGGCTTCGCCCGCTACGGTGCGCTCACACGTCGGGCTGACGCCCTCGTGCACCGACCACGACCGCGGCTCGCGCGGCCTGCCTCGACGAGCTCGCGGGTGCGGGCGCCGGTCCGCGTCGGTGCGCACCGGGGCATCGGCCAGCCGGCACAGCGCCGCCTGGGCCTGTGCTACCACCAGGCGATCCTGCACCCGGCGATGGCCCCGGGGCCTCACCGAAGTGGCGGGCGTGGCCGCGAGGGCTCACACTCGTCCCCAGTGAAGCGGCTGGGTGACTACAGCATCTGGGGGTTCGCCCTGGGCTACTTCGCGGCATACGTGCCGTACTCCGCGCTCACGAAGAGCGTGTCCTCGGGTCGGATCGGCGGGGAGCCTGTACCCGGGGTCGAGCTCTTGCCGATCTCGGGCCTCGCGTCGCTGGTCGGCATGATGGTGTTCATCACGGCCATGCGGTGGTGGAAGTACGCCACGCCATGGCAGCTCGGCGCGCTGCGGCTCCCCCGGCCGACTCGCTACACGTTCATCTCCGGGGTGTGCACCGCGGGGGTGATCGCCACGACGACGCTCGCGTACACGTTCTCCGGGATCTCGATCGTCTTCATGATGCTGCTGATGCGCGGCGGCGTGCTGATCCTGGCGCCCGTGGTCGACAAGCTCACCGGCCGCAGCGTCCGCTGGTACTCGGTGGTCGGGCTCGTGCTCAGCGTCAACGCACTGCTGGTCGCGTTCCTCGAGGAGAAGGACTCTGGTTTCCAGCTGACCTGGATCGCGTTCGCCGACGTCATGCTCTACCTCGGCGCGTACTACGTGCGGCTGCGGTTCATGAGCAAGCTCGCGAAGTCCGAGGACGCGCACGCACGCACTCGCTACTTCGTCGAGGAGCAGATGGTCGCGACGCCGGTGCTGGTCGCGTTCCTCGGCGCCTGCGCCCTGATCGATCACGGCGCGTTCATGCACACGCTGCGCGCCGGGTTCACGACGTTCTTCGATCGCCCCGTGGTCCTCGAGGGCGTCCTGATCGGCCTGTTCTCGCAGGGCACGGGGATCTTCGGCGGGCTCGTGCTGCTCGACAAGCGCGAGAACACGTACTCGGTGCCGGTCAACCGCTGCTCGAGCATCCTCGCCGGCGTCGCCGCGAGCTACGCCATGATGCTGTGGATGGGCGGCCGGGCGCCGTCGACCCACGAGCTGATGGGCGCGGCGCTGATCGTCCAGGCGATCCTGTTCCTGACCGTCCCGATGATGCTGCGGAAGCCGCCGGTCCCCGCGCCGCCGGTCCCCGCGCCGCCCGCGCCTCGCTAGCGTCCAGGCAGCGTCACGGGCCTACAGCGACTCGAGGTACGCGACGAGGTCGGCGAGCTCGGTCGGCGCGAGCTGCGACGTCTCGCCGTGCCGGCTGCTGTTGCCGCACGTCGTGAAGCGCGCCATCAGCGTCGGCGCGCAGCCGTCATGCATGAACGGCGCGCGCGACGCGACGCCGAGCAGGCTCGGGACCTTGAACGCACCGCCGGTGCCGACGTCGAGCAGGAGCTTGTTCGTGAACAGGTCGCCGTTGTGGCACGCCAGGCACCCGACGTCGGCGCGCTCGAACACCGCGCGGCCACGCTCGATCGTCGTGGGGTCGGCGGCGGCGATCGCGGGCGGCGCCGGGATCCGGTCGAGCCACGGGCCGAGCGAGCGCTTCTGGATCTCGGTGAGCGGGCCACCGGCCATGCGCACCGCGAACACGTCGTCCATCAGCACCGGCAGCGTCGCCATGTCACCGCTCCAGTGGTACGGCGCGCGCTCGAGGATATGGCCGGCGAGGCTCTGGGTGCGGCGCTTGCCGAACTCGGCGAAGTCCCAGACCAGGCCGTCCTCGCGCCCTTCGGGGTGACACGACGCACACGCCACGCCGATCGCGGTCTGCGCATGGAACACCGCGCGCCCGGCGTCGTAGCCACGGGCACCCGGCAGCGTCACGAACGCGGAGCCCACGCCCGTCGCCGAGCGGATCTCGAGGGCGCTCTGCTCGGGATAGAACACGAGGAGATCGCCGTTGGGGCGGAACGCGACCGACGTCGGCGCGCCGTGCCCGTCGTCGCCTTGATCGTCCTTGTCGTCGTCATCGTCATCGGGCGGGCGGGGCTCCTCGGGCGATGGCGGCGGGCACTCGCCCTGATCCGGCCGACCGAGCGCGAAGGTGTCGGTGACGACGACCTGCCGGTTGCCGGCGATCACGATCGCGAGGCGATCGCCCGCGACCGTCGTCGCGATGTCGAGCGGCAGCGCGCCCGACGCGAGCGGCGACACCGCCTGCAGCAACCCCGACGCGGGATCGACCACGGTGACCGCGGCCTCCACGGGACCGCCGCCGCAGTCGCTGCCGTAGCCGCCCTCCTGCTCGGCGTCGAGCGTGTCCTGGAGCTGGCGCTGGTGCGTCATCACGAGGCGACCGTCGGGCAGCGCGATCGTGCGCCACGCGATGGCCGGGATCGCGTCGATGATGCCGGCGGACTCGCGCGACTCACCGGGCGCGGTCGGGCTCGAGCCCCCCGAGCCCTCGCCGTCGGGCAGCGAGAAGCCGCCGAACCGCTGGACGATCGGCGGCGCCTGACGCGTGGCGATCGCGCCCTGCGCGTCGAGCGTGAGGATCTCCGCGGTGCGGAACCGGGTGACCACGAGGTGGTCGCCCTGGACGATGACATCGCGGAGATCGCGATCGAGGCGGAGCTGGCGGACCGCGCCCCCCTCGGCAGCCGCGAACGAGACGAGCTCGCCGCCGGCGCACGCGACGTGGACGAGATCGGTCGCCGCGTCCCAGGCGAGCCCGCGCGGCTCGGTGCAGGCGTAGCGCCGGACCAGGACCTCGCCGGTGGTGGCGTTGGCGAGGGTCAGCAGGGAGCCGCCGCGCCGCAGCGCGACGTGGATGCGACCGGCGCCATCCTCGATCACGCGGCCCGGCTCGTCGCCCGGGGTCAGCGCGAGCTCGCTCGTCACCGCGCGGGTCACGAGGTCCACGGAGACGATGCGATCGCGATCGGGATCGGCGATCACCGCGTGGGTCCCGTCGCGGGTGACCAGCATGGTGCCGCCGGTCATCGGGACGCCCCATGGGGGTGGCGTCCGGCCTTCGGAGTGACAGCCGATCAACAGCGCGAACGGCAGGAACATCTTCACGGTCGCCAAGGTCCACCTCCCATGTGTCAGGCCCGATGCCAGGTGAGTGCGGGCCGAGCCTGCAACCGTCACGCCGCTGCGTGGATCGTGGCGCGATGCGCACGCCCCGTCGCTGACCCGCGAGAGCGGTGGTCGGGAGCCTCGGTTATCTGAGGCGAGACCGGGGCTACTTGATGACCACGGTCTGGCCCGTCGAGCGGCCGAACGTCTCGGGGCTGTACATCTCTTCAGCCTTGGCCGGCGCCGCGAAGAACGTGCCGGGCGTCGTCGCGCGCGCGGTGTACGTGAAGCGGTGGGTGCCCTCGGCGAGCTCCATCGCGAAGACCTCGCTGCGGTTGTCGCGCAGGTTGCGGAAGTCCCAGCGCGTGTCGGCCGCGACCCTCACGCCGCGCTCGGCGGTCGCGAGGTTGTCGTTGACGACCTCGAGGCCAGCCGGCAGCGGATCGACGAGCGCGACCGCGTGGCGCCGGGTCGTGTTCAGCGCCTGGATCCCGACGAGCACCCGCGCGCCGAGCCGGATCTCGACCCGGCCATCGGGTCGGGTGATGACGTCGTCGGGATCGTCGACCGCGCTGTACGTGCGGCGCACGATGAAGCCGGCATCGAGCGCCGGCAGCCGCGTCTGCTTCGGCGCGTAGGTGATGCCGATCCGGTAGTACATGCGGCCGACGCCGGTCTTCACGAGCGCGAGATCGTGCGTCGAGCCCGCGCCCAGCGTCGGCCAGTCCACGGCCGCCTGACCGCGCGCGGTGCTGCGCCCCATGAACGCCTGCTCGGCATACGTGGCACCGCCGAACCACAGCTTGCCGGTGTAGCTCGGCGTCTCCTTCTCGTACGTCTCGAAGTAGCGGCGCATCGTCTGCAGCACGACGAGGTTCTCCTGGGTCGACCCCCAGCGTCCGTGCCGCCGGGCATCGAGGACGCCGCGCGCCAGCTTGAGGACGAGCGCGTGGCTCGGCGCCTCGCGCATCAGCGCGTCGAGGACGAGCGCCGTGGTCCGGGTGTTCGACGCCAGCAGCAAGCGCTCGGCCTCCCCGTGACGTACGGTCACGGTGGCCGCCGCGGCCGTCTCGTGCGTCGCGGACCGGAGCTCGCGGAGCAGCCCCTCGCGCATCACGAGGGCCCGGGGCTGGCCGGCGACCAGCGCGAGCACGCGCGCCTTCGCATCGATCGGGTACGAGCCGAGCGCGGTCGCGGCGGCGTGGAGCCGGAGCACGCGCGCATGGACGTCGGCGCCGGTGCGCGCGAGCGTGGTGAGCGCGGTGGCGGCGAGCGAGACCACGTACGCATGCGCCGCGCGATCGGTCCGCTGGATCGCGGGCCGCCGCGCCGCCTGCTCCAGCCGGTCGAGCAGGCGCCGCGCCTCGAGCGTGACGAACCCGACCGCGCGCCTGGTGACCGGACCTGCCGCGCGATGCGCGGCGAGCGCCGTCAGCACCTGCATCGTGACGAAGGGATCGGAGCGCATCCCGTCGAAGTAGCCCCACCCGCCGTCGGGTCGCTGCTCGTGCGAGAGCCGCTTGATGTCGGCGGCCGCGGTCGCCTCGATCTCCGCGCGGGTCGGCCGCCCCGGGCTCGCGAAGGCGTCGAGGATGTCGAACATCGCCGAGGTCGCGATCATGCGGCCGGAGCGCTGCTCGGCACACTCGTACGGATACTCGTAGAGGTACCAGAACGCGTCGGTCAGGGCCTGGAGCTGCGTCGACGCGAGCTCGACCTCGACGCCGCCCACGTCGGGGAACACGTCGGTCGGGACCTCGAGGCGCTCGAACTTCGGCGCATCGTCGACCACGCCGTAGGTCGCGAACGACTCCGTCGTCGCGGGCTCGTAGACGGGTAGCTCGACGGTCGACGCATCGGCGAAGTCGCCCGCCACCGCGATGGTCTGGATCACGGCGCGGCCGCGCGCCTGGGTCGTGAAGTCGAACCGGACCTCGGCGCGCTGCCCGGGCGGGATCGTGACCCGGCGCCCCGGCTCGCCCACCGCGGTCAGGTTGGCGGCGCGCACCGCGACGTCGACGACCCGCGGCGCGGTGTCGAGGTTCTGCACGACGACCGGCAGCGAGAACGCGTCACCCTGGTTGAGGAACCGCGGCGCGACGGTGCGCGCGTTGACCTTGCGCTGGGTGACGATCGTGCTCTCGGCCTTGCCGAACCACCGCGTGTTCGCGGTCGCCAGCGCGATGATCCGGAACCGCGTCAGGCTGTCGGGCATCTGCACCGAGAGCTGGACCTTGCCGTCCGCGCCGGTCCGCAGTCGCGGCGAGAACACCGCGGTCGGGCGGAAGTCCTTGCGCGATCTCACCACCTGCGCCGAGCCGTGCCCGATCGTGCCGTAGCCGCCGAGCCCGATCGAGCCACCGCCGGAGCCGTAGCCCGACGTGCCGAAGCCGAACCCGCCGCCGTCCTCGAGGACGAAGCGCCGGAAGCCCGGGCCGCCGGCGAGCACCGGAGCCGCGTCGTCGAGCAGGTGGAACGACGACAGCGACGTGGTGCCGTCCCCGAGCCGCTGATAGAACGGCGTCAGCGGATCGGCGTGCGAGCGGGCCGAGAGCGCGAGGATCGCCTCGTCGACGACGATCAGCGCGACCTCGGCGTTCGGCGTGGGCTTGCCATCGTGGGCGACCTCGACCTCGAACGTCGCCTGCTTGCCGGGCTCGATCAACGAGCGCAGCGGGCGCGCTCGCATCGTGAGGCGCGCGCTCTCGACGTCGACGGCGAGCTCGATCCGCGCCGACGTGTGCTCGGCGAACGGCAGCTTCGACCCGGCGCGCGGAACCCGCTGCCGCGCGACGCGGTCGACGAGCACGTGCACGTTCTGCAGGTGGCCCGGCTCGATCGGGAGCTCGACCGTCGTCGACGCCTGCGTGAGCTCGACGCGGCGCTGCGCGACCACGCCCTGGCGCGCGAACGAGACGATCGCGGTCCCCGGCAGCGTGCGCGAGCGGACCTCGAGCTTCGCGACGTCACCGGGCTGGTAGCTCGTGCGGTCGGGGACGATGGACAGGTCCTGGCGATCGTCGTGCGCGTACCACGGCACGGCGTACTGCGTGCGGTTCCGCCGGCCGCGCGCATCCTCGATCCGCGCGGTCGCGGTGTACGCGGTCTTCGCGTCCTTGCGCTGCCACCCGCAGATCACGGGCGTGGCCTGGCTGACCAGCTGACAGCGCTGCGTGTCGACGACCTCCGCGTCATCGCGATAGCGCTCGGAGCCGAGCACGCCCGCGAGCTCGACGACGATCGGGACGCCCGCGAGCGGGGCGCCATCGATGTCGGTGACGATCACCTCGAGCTGCGAGGGCTGCCGCGGCCGCAGGCGGAGCCCGACGTAGGCCGTGCTCGGGTGGACGAGGATCGCGCGCGACGATGCGCGGATCGTCATCCGATCGACGTCGGTCACCGTCGCGTCCACCGAGAGCACGCTCGGGCGGTCCCCGGGCAGCGCGCGCAGGCCGAGCTCGAGCGCGGCCGTGGAGTGCGAGCTCAGCGCGGCGGGCTGGTGGAGTTCGACCGGTTGCAGATCCCGCGCGCCGTTCGGCGGCGCTCGCTCCGACCGCGACGCGGGCGAGGCGAAGCTGAAGGCGTCCCAGCCCGGCGGCCGGTACGCCGCGGCGGTCAGGGTCGCCGCCCACGTGAGCGCCGCGCCGGGGAGGCCGCCGCCGCGGTAGTAGCGCGCGGTCGTCTGCATCTCGAGGCGCTCGCCGACGACGAGCGGGGTCGCGCCCGCGTGCGTCACGTCATCGTTCAGCTCGACCGCGAACACCGGCGTGCGGAACTCCTGCACCGAGATCGGATGGCGGTGCGACTGGCGGCGCGTCGTGAACGTGAAGTTCGACGTCCCGAGGTTGACGTTCGGCGGGAGGTCGACCGCGACGTCGAAGCCGCCCTGGTCCGACAGGGGGACGGTGCCGCTCGCGAGCTTGATGCCGCGCGGATCCGTGAGCTGATAGGTCACGGTCTCGCCGGGGCTCGGCAGCGCGAGGTCGGGGTTGACGCCATCGTGCGACCACCGGACCCAGCCCTTCACGAACACCTGCTCGCCCGGCTTGTACGTGAACCGATCGTCGGTGACGTACCAGCGCGAGTGGTGATGGCGGATCTCGCGCTCGTAGCCGCCGCTGATCGCGACGAACATGGTGTCGGTGCCCTGGCGCACGTCGAGGCGCGCCGACGGTCGGCGCTCCTTGGGGTCGCGGGGGATCGCGGCGGGCAGCGCCAGCGTGACGTGGCCGCTCGCGTCGCTCGTCGCGGTCGCGCCCGGCTGCGCTCGCCCCTCGATCACGAGGGAGGTCTCCGCGCCGGCCATCGGGGCGAGGAACCGCGACGTCGGGGTGAGGTCCTGGACCCAGGCGTGGAGCTGCTCGCGATCGACCCGCGCCGAGGCCCCGAGCCGGGTGACCTGGATCCAGGCCGTGGTCTTGCGTTGCAGCCAGGGCTGCGGCAGCGCGCCGTGCGCGGTCACGATCGCGAGCACGTGGCCGGTGCCGGTCGCGGCGAGCGCCGGCCGGAGGTCGGTGCGGAGCTCGACGCCGTGACGG
>JALZOI010000010.1 GCA_030857245.1 Myxococcota bacterium | reverse complement strand
GTTCACCGTCGACGGCGTTGTTGCCGATCTGCCGACCGTGATCGCGCGTTGCCGCGCGGCAGGCGAAGTCGAGCTTCATGCGACCGGCGACGCGATCACGGGCGTCGTGTGGGACACGCTCAAGGCGCTCCGCGCCGCGGGCGTCACGATCTACACGGCCGCGAACCTCGAGCACACGGTCCGCTCGGAGCCGCGGTCATGAAGGACGGCGCGCTCGGCATGCTCTTGCTCGGTGGTGGAGTCAGCGCGCTCGTCTGGGGCGCAGCGCGAACACGGTCGCGCTCGACGGTCACGCCGGCACCGACCAGCATCCCTGTGGGCACGTGGGTGTTCCCCGTCCCGAGCCTCGGCGATCGGGTCGCGGTCATCTCGAGCCCGTTCAAGGCGAGCGCGCACCTCGGCGTGGACATCATGTTCAAGCGCCGCGATGCGCGCGATCTGATCGCCGTCTTCCCGTCGGGTACCTCGAACGGCACGCCGCTGTTCTTCATCCCCGACAACGTCCCCGCGCTCGCCGCGTCGGCGGGCGTCGTGACGTTCGCGGCGAACACGCCCGTCGGCCACACCGTCATCATCCAGCATCCGAACGGCTGGACGACGTACTACACGCATCTCACGACCCTCGCTGTCGCGAAGGGCCAGCAGGTCACCGCCGGCCAGATGCTCGGCACGATCGGCGCGAGCCCAACCGATGGCCAACACCTCGTCCATCTGCACTTCGAGCTGTGGAAGGGACAGAAGCGATCGGGCGCGATCGATCCCGGGCCGTTCCTCGCCGCGTGGTCACGCATGGTCTCGCCCTGGTCGCCGAAAGGCTCGACGCTCGTCTCGACAGCCGCGCATCGCAACGGCACGTTGTCCGCGTATCGCGCCGTCGGCGATCGTGGCGAGCCGTATCCGGAATGGATCCGCGCGCTCAAGGACGAAGCCGGCGTCTACGTGATCCGCGATGCCGAGACGCACGAGGTTCTGTACGTCGGATCGTCGTCGGGCCGGCTCTACGACACGCTGACCAGGCACCTCCAGACCTGGCGCCGCTACAAGGGCTTCTGGCGCGGCCAGTTTGCCGAAGGTGCCGACCCTGGCCTGACGTATCCACGCGGCGAGGTCGAGGTCGCGGTCCGCTTGACCTCGCCCGACGACGCGCTCGACGAAGAGATGCGCCTCATCGCGCGGCTTCGGCCTCGCGACAACCAGATCGGTCAACCCGAGCTCGAGGACGCGCCGTTCTGAACGCGCGTGTCGAGCCTCACCACGCGCGCTACGGCGCCGCCAACGCATTTCAACCAACGGAGAAACGTCATGCAGGAACTCATCGAGGTGATCCGCGCAGCCGTCACGACGGGCGCGACGAACGAGCAGAAGGCGGCCGGCGTGCAGGCGTGCCGCACGATCATCGCCGCGCTCGACACCGAGCCGGGCAAGCCGCTCGTGCCGCCGAGCTTGCTCGCGACATCGCTGGCAACGAGGCCGACGCTCGATCAGATGCTCGACCTGGCGATCACGCGGCTCGCGACGATCGCGAATGCACGGGATGCGGCGGTGCTGCCGGCGACACAGAAAGTGTCACCAGTGCCGACACAATTGCCGCCTGGGCTGCGGGTGCCAGGGGTCCCCGCCGCGTTGCCACGCGGCAAGCCGGCAAAGCAAACCGCGATGAAGCCGTCCCCGACGAGGAAGCCGTGACCACCATGAATGCCCCCATTCACACCTGGCTCGATGGGTACCTCGCACTCCGTCATCACGCGTTCGAGATGCGTGGATCGATCGTGCTGTCCACCGGCGAGCGCTGGCCACGCACCACTGGCTCCGAGGTCATGGTGATCGCCGCGGCGTTCGATCCGGTCGTGCGCGCGCATGCGTTCCCGCTCCTGCTGCGTCGCTGGCGCGCGACGCTCGCCGGCCTCCAGCGCGACGGACGTCCGTGGCTGCACCACACCTACGCGGGCAACCGTGCGTTCTGGTCGACGCTGGAAGCGGTCTCGATCTTCCTCGATGACCTCGCGCTCCGTCCGCTCGGCCAACATGCGTGGGACGCGCTCCTCGATGTCATCGGCACCGGGCCACGCAACGTCGGCCCGCGTGGAGACGGCCCGTTCAAACACTTCGATGGCATCCGGACGTTCGACGATCTCTACAACGCGCAGTACAAGCATCTGCTCGAGCTGCGCGGCTTCGACGAGGTGGATCCGCCGCCGTTCGACGAGAGCTCGTACGGAACGCTTGGAGCGAAGAAGAAGATCCCGCGCACGACGAACACGGACGTGCTCGCCCTCGCCGGCTACTGGGGCAAGCAACTCCAGGACGTGAAGGAAGTGTTCGGCCACGCCGGCATCGAGAAGCGGTGGGATCGACTGATGACCGACGTCGGCAAGCACGCGATGTACGGGAACCCGACCGCCGTGTACCCCGAGAACAATCGGTTCTGGCGCTGCCTCTACGACACCGCGGTCCACATCGCGGTGGCCGACGAGGCGCCCAGCAAGTGGGACATGATCAAGGACTCGGTGAAGGACAGCGTCAAAGGTCTGCCGGAGACCCTCGGCGGCGTGGCGAGCAAGGGTGCCGAGGTCCTCGCCGACACCGCGCAGGCGGCGGGCAAGGTCGTCAACGCGGCGGGCAAGGGGCTGTTCTCGGGCATCGGCACGCCCGTCGTGATCGGCGCGGGGTTGCTCGGAGCGTATCTGCTGTTCCGTCGCCGAAACGAGAGGGAGGCGTAAGCCATGGACGACATCGAGCTCGCGCTCAACCCGCCGCGCTTCGTGAAGCGCAGCCCGCGACCGATCCGTCTCGCGCGTAGCCCGTCGCGCGTGTGGCCGCTCGCCGCGATCAATGGTCGCGCACCCATCGTGCTCGACGTGTGTCACGCCGATCTGCGTGGCGTCGACCTCGCGTATCCGCGCC
This sequence comes from Myxococcota bacterium, assembly GCA_030857245.1. Classification (GTDB taxonomy): domain Bacteria; phylum Myxococcota_A; class Polyangia; order Haliangiales; family Haliangiaceae; genus JABFXX01. The sequence continues at coordinate 26,177 of JALZOI010000010.1, read as the reverse complement.
TCGATGCCGCCGACGCGATCACGAGCTGCCCGATCGACACGCCGTACGGCACCACGACGCACCTCATGCCGGCAATGACCGTCGCCCTCGCGATCGACGATGGCGAGATCACGTTCGCCGGTCGGCTCGGTCACGCCTTCGGTCTCATCATCAACCACGGCAACGGTTGGGCATCGCACTACGCGAACCTCCAAGCCGTCGTCGCGATTCGCACCGACCTCTATCGTCCGCGCGCGCAGTATATCCGCGCGGGCGAGACGATTGGATATGTCGGTGCACCCGAGCCCGACGCGTTCAAGTGTCTGCACTTCGAGCTGTGGGAGCGCGATCGCGATCGTCGCTTTGTTCCCGTCGATCCGCGTCCGCACCTCGCATCGTGGAAGCTCGTCGAGCACCACGACGCGTTCACTCCTGCGCCGTCGAAGGCGCGTTCCGAGGCCGCGTAGTCATGTCGGACGTGGCGGCCATCGTAGCGCCGGTTCGCGACGGCGACGTGCTCGACGTGCCGCAGGTTGCCACCTTGCTCGGTGTCGGTCGCAACACGATCTACTCGCTCGTCGCGCGAAACGCGATCCCACACCGACGGTTGGGTAAAGCGATCCGTTTCAGCCGCACGGCGGTCATGTCATGGTTGTCGACGTCATGGCAGGTCGCGAAGGAAGGCGAATAGAGATGCCTAGCCGTCGTGATTCTAGAACTGGTCGGTGGTTCTTCCGAGCCACCGTCGCGCATGCCGATGGAACGAAGGAGCGCGTGTTTGGTACGCCGGGTGTTCCCGGTCCGTATCAGGACCTCGCGAATTCTAAAGTCGGCACACAAGAAGCCGAGCGCCGTGCGATCGTTGCTGCCCTCGCGGGCAAAGCGTTGGCCGGAAGTGCCGAAGCCAGGAAGGAGGCGGACGAGAAGAGGCTCCCGACGTTCAAGGAGTGGTTCCACGGACGGTTCTGGACCGAGCACGTCAAAGCGCAGGACAACAAGCCGAGCGAAGTCGAGTCGAAGGAATCGATCATGAGGATCCACCTCGAGCCGGAGTTTGGCTCGAAGCGGCTCGATGAGATCGACGTCGGCGCGATCAACCGGTTCCGTGCGTGCTTGCTCGCGAAGGAACTCTCGAAGAAGCGCATCAACAACATCCTGGCCGTGCTCAGCAAGGCGCTCCGCTATGCGGATGACGTCGGGCTGATCAAGGCTCCGCGAAAGATCGGCCTGCTCAAGGTCGAGCGACCGGAGATCGAAGCGTGGGAGCTCGAGCAGTACGCTCGGATTCTCGCGGCTGCGAAGCAGGAGAGTCAGGCGATCTACGTTGCCGTGTGTCTGGCTGGTGAAGCTGGGCTACGCGTTGGCGAGGTCAAGGCGCTGCGCTGGCGCGAGGACGTGGACATGGTGGCCAAGACGATCACCGTGAACCAGCAGATGCGACGCGGCATCACGGGTACGCCGAAGGGCCGTACACGTCGAACCGTGCCGATGACGGTCACGCTCTACGAAGCACTGCGCGCGATGGATGTCGTGCGCGAAGGCTTCGTGGTGCTCGATCACATCGGTCGCGGTGAGACCGGCCGCGCGAAGCATGAAGAGAACGTCGTGAAGCGACTGATGGAGCGGGTCTGCCGCAAGGCTGGTCTGCCGGAGGCGGGATGGCACCGGCTACGGCACAGCTTCGGAACCCACGCCGCTACGTTTGGCGTGAACCCGTGGCGGCTCATGACGTGGATGGGTCACAAGCGGGTGGACGAGACGATGCTGTACGTCCACCTGGCCGAGCAGCATCGCCGCGAAATTCCGCAGCTCGTTCTCAAAGCGGGCGCGCGCGAAACTGATCCGGACCTCCGGATCCTCGCGATGCTGAGCGAACGCCATTCGGCGTGGCAGCCACGTGGCAGCACAAAGGCGAAAACCCACGAGAATCAAATGATTCTCGTGGGTTAAGTCGCGGAGCGGACGGGACTCGAACCCGCGGCCTCCGGCGTGACAGGCCGGCGTTATAACCGACTTAACTACCGCTCCAGAATCATTGAGTTTTCAGTAGGCGAAGCAGGGTTCGAACCTGCGACCACCGCCGTGTAAAAGCGATGCTCTTCCGCTGAGCTATTCGCCCGACTTCCGAGGACTTGGTTCTTAAACGGGTACACCTCCGGTGTCAAGGTCCCGGGTGCCGAGATCCGGATCGCGGACAGTTCGAAGGCTACCGCGTGCGCGCTGCCCCGTACGCACGGAGACGCGCCGTGGGGCGCGAGCGCCCAGACCTTCGCAGGACGAGCCGACCTTCCCGGCCGCGTTCCCGACGCGTGGTGTGCGGGCCTCGCGGCCCGTAGTACATCTCCTCGCGATGCGCGTCCTCCACTCCGCGTTCGCCCGCGCCTGGTTCGCCACCATACTGCTCGTCGGCTGCAGCACGCCGACATCGCAGGCTCCGGCGGTGCGCGAGCCCACAGCGTCGCCTGCGGCGCCGAGCGCATCGTCGGCGCCGCCCTCGACCCGCATGGCCACGTTCACGCTCCACGGCTACCTGCTCGCCGGCGCCGAGTACTGGCCGTACGTCGGCAACGCCGAGATCGAGTATCCGGGCGCGGTGCTGTGGGGCTTCTATCCGGCGAAGGGCGAGCTCGCCCCGGGCGAGGCCGAGCCCAACGTCGACTCGGCGCGGCCCGAGGCGATCGCGTGCGCGGAGACCGCGTTCGCGGCGCTCCAGCAGTTCCTCGCCACCGACCCGCCGAAGCTGCGGCGCATCGTCGAGGTCGGCGAGGCGCAGGGCTTCGTGCCGCGGTTCTACCTGTGGACCAACGACTACGGTCGCGCGGCGACGCCGTATCCGCCGGGTATCCGCGAGGCGCGGCTCTGGTACTGGAAGCGCAAGCAGCCCGCGCCGCCGAAGCCGCCGGGCTACTGGAAGTGGGAGTCCTCGCTGACCCAGGCCGGCGTCTGCCAGATCCCGCAGCCCGCGCAGCTCGACGCGTACCTCACCGAGACGCTGCGCGAGGTCGAGGCCAAGGCGACGTCGAAGCCGCCCTGAAGCGTGCTAGTGCGCGTCGCGCGGATCGGTCGGCGGCATGGTCTCGACGATCCGCCAGTCCACGACACTCGACGGCTCGCGGAGGAACTCCTCGGGCTGCGGGTGGGCGAGGGCGTAGCGCAGCACCTCGTCCATGTGCTTGACCGGGATCACGGCGATCTGCTCGAGCACGGACTCGGGCACATCCTTCATGTCCTTGCGGTTCTCCTCGGGGATCAGCACGGTCTCGATGCCGGCGCGGTGGGCCGCCAGGATCTTCTCCTTGAGCCCGCCGATCGGCAGCACGCGGCCGCGTAGCGTGACCTCGCCGGTCATCGCGATCGACTGGCGCACCGGGATGCGGAGCAGCGCGCTCGCCATCGCGGTCGCCATCGTGATGCCCGCGCTCGGACCATCCTTCGGGATCGCACCCTCGGGGAAGTGGACGTGGACGTCGGTCTTGTTCTGGAAGTCGTTCGACAGCCCGAACGTGCCGGCGCGCGATCGCAGGTAGCTCATCGCCGCCTGCGCGCTCTCCTGCATGACCTCGCCGAGCTTGCCGGTCAGCGTCAGCTTGCCCTTGCCGGGGACGATCGTGACCTCGGCGGTCAGCATGTCGCCACCGAACATCGTGACGGCGAGCCCGTTCGCGAGCCCGATCTCGTCCTCCTTCTCGCGAAGCGTCTCGCGGTACTTCTCGACGCCGAGCCACGCCGGCAGCCGGTCGACGGTGACCACGAACGATGTCGTCGTGCGGTTCGACGCGAGGTACTCCTTCGCGATCTTGCGGCACACCGTCGCGATCTCGCGCTCGAGGTTCCGGACGCCGGCCTCCTTCGTGTAGCGGTGGATGATCGCGGTGAGCGCCTCGTCGGTCCACGTGATGTCGAGGTCCTTGAGCCCGTTCGCCTCGGCCTGCTTCGCGATCAAGTACTGCTTCGCGATCGCGACCTTCTCCCACTCGGTGTAGCCGGGGAGCTCGATGATCTCGAGGCGGTCCTGCAGCGGCAGCGGGATCGCGTGCTGCTGGTTCGCGGTCGTCACGAACATCGTGTCCGACAGGTCGTAGTCGAGGTCGAGGTAGTGGTCGTTGAACGTGTTGTTCTGCTCGGGATCGAGCACCTCGAGGAGCGCGCTCGCGGGATCGCCACGGAAGTCCATCGACATCTTGTCGATCTCGTCGAGCAGGAACACCGGGTTCTGCGAGCCGACCTTCTTGAGCGACTGGATGATCTTGCCGGGCAGCGCGCCGATGTACGTGCGGCGATGGCCGCGGATCTCGGCCTCGTCGCGCACGCCGCCGAGCGACTGGCGGACGAACTTGCGGTTGGTCGCGTGCGCGATCGAGCGCGCGAGCGACGTCTTGCCGACGCCCGGCGGTCCGACGAGGCACAGGATCGGTCCGCGCTGGCGCGGCACGAGGGCCTGCACGGCGAGGTACTCGAGGATGCGCTCCTTCACCTTCTTGAGGCCGTAGTGCTCGAGCTCGAGGATCCGCTCCGCCTCGTTGATGTCGTGGCGATCCTCGGTCTTGTCCTCCCAGGGCAGCGCGATCACCCAGTCGAGGTAGTTGCGAACGACCGTGGCCTCCGCCGACATCGGCGACATCTGCTTCAGCTTCTTGAGCTCCTTGAGGCAGCGCTCCTTTGCCTCCTTGCTCATCTTCTTGGCCCTGAGCTTCTGCTCGAGCTCGCTCAGCTCGTTCTTGAACTCGTCGCGCTCGCCGCCCAGCTCCTTCTGGATCGCCTGCATCTGCTCGTTGAGATAGAACTCCTTCTGCTGCTTCTCCATCTGCTTCTTGACGCGCGAGCGCAGCTTCTTCTCGACCTGGCGGATCTCGATCTCGCCCTGCATGAGCTCGCCGAGCCGCTCGAGGCGACGGGCCGGCGACGGCGTCTCGAGCAGCTCCTGCTTGTCCTTCAGCTTGAGCGCGACGTGCGCGACGATCGTGTCGGAGAGCCGGCCCGGCTCCTCGATCGTGCGCACGCTGACGAGCATCTCCGGTGGGATCCGGGTGTTGAGCTTGACGTAGTCCTCGAACACGTCCTGCACCGAGCGCATGAGCGCCTGGATCTCGACGGTGGGATCATCGAGCTCCGCGACGTCTTCCACGTCACAGACGAAGAACGGATCGCTCTGCACGAAGCCGCGGATCCGCGCGCGGGCGCGCCCCTCGACGAGCACCTTCACCGGGCCCTTCGGGAACCGCAGCAGCTGGATGATGTGCCCGACGGTCCCGATCGAGAAGATGTCTTCCTGGTTCGGGTCGTCGGTCTTCGCGCGGCGCTGCGCGGCGAGCAGCAGCTGCTTGTCGCCCGCCATCGCCTCCTCGAGCGCGGTGAGCGACTTGTCGCGCCCCACGAACAGCGGCACGACCATGTGCGGAAAGACGATGATGTCGCGCAGCGGAAGCAGCGGGAGCCGATAGCCGACCCCCCGTTCGTCGGATTTCATGGTTCACAACTGTAGGCGAGACGAGCACTTGGGCAAGAAATCCAGTGCTGCCATGGCAGCAGAGCCATGCCACCCATGGCTCGGGGACCACGCTTCTGAGACGAACGTGCCACCGCGCTCACCAACGATCCCACTACGATCCGGGTCCGTCCGTAAGCCAGCTTGCGTATGGTAGCGGTGGCATCCCCGCTGCTCATCCACCGTGGTTCCCCCCATGCAGCCACGGTCTTATTCGCCGTTGATCGAGGCCTTTCTCATCATCGACCAGCCGCGCCAGCGCCTGAGTCACTGGACCCAGACGCTGGCGCCGCTCGACGACGCGTACGCTCCCCCGATCGCGATGATCACGGCGTACTACGACCCCATCGCCGATCAGGCGCTGCTCGGCCTGCGCTACGACGAGCTCGCCCTCGGGCAGGAGCGCCTCGCGCCGGTCATGGAGATCGCGCTGCTCGCGGAGCTCGGCATGATCCAGCCCGCCGAGCTCGCCGAAGGGGAGCGCCGGCGGTTCCTCGGCGAGCGGCTCTCGAAGTGCACCCTGCACGTCGCGGATCAGCGCAGCGTGGTCAACGCGCTGGTCGAGCTGGTCCGGCGGATCCGCGAGGTGCGGGCGGGCGCGGCCAAGGTCCTCGCTCCCCCGCTCCCCCGCTTGCCCTCCATCCCGGCAGCGCGCGCCTTCACCGAGCCGAGCGGGACGGCCGACGATCCGGTGCTGCTCGTCCATCCGAAGTCGACGCGCGACGATCTCGACCACGCGCCGGCCGAGCCGTACCTGGCGAAGGCGACGCGCGACACGCTGAGGACCGCCACCGGCGAGCCGCCGACCCGCTCGCGCACGACCGCCACGAACCTCATCCGCCATCCCAGCGTGCACCGCGCGCAGACCGTCCAGGTGCCGCCGATCGAGCTGCAGCTGCTCGCCACCGAGGCCCTCGTCGCGAAGACGCCGACCTCGCCCACGGCGGTGCTCGGAGCGCGCGGCGGTGCGGCCGTCCAGCAGGCGCGCGGGGCCGGAGCCGCGGCGATCGCGCCGGGTCCGGACCGCTACATGCCGACGCCACCCGGTCCTCGCAACGATCAGCTCCCCGCCGGGATCATCTACGCGCGCTACCTGCGCAGCGGCCGCTGGGTGCCGATCCGGATCGGCTCGCTCAACCTCAAGGGTGCGGCGCTGATGGCGGGTGCGCTGCCGCGGCTGCACGACAAGGTCGAGATCGCGCTGTCGTTCGGCGATCACCGCGCGCTCGTGCACGGACCCGTCAACAAGGTGTCATCGGTGCAGGAGGCGGCGCTTAGCGGCGCCGCGACGTTCACCGTGGAGTTCGACCATGACGACGCCGCGCGCCGTCAGCTGGTGGCGCTGCTCACGGCGGCGCGCGCCGCGAACGTCACGATCAAGCCGCCGCCGCCGCGGCAGGCCCGGCGCTACCCGGTCGAGTGGCCGGTCTGCCTCGGGACGACCCGCGGTGCGGTCCGCGCCGAGGCACTCGATATCTCGCGCGACGGCATGTTCGTCCGGCCGCACCACTCGCTGACGCTCGACAGCAAGCTGACGTTCTCCGCGGTCCTCGATGACGGCGATGTGCCGATCTCCGGGCGCGGCGACATCGTGCGCCACATCACCGAGACCCAGGCGCGTGCGTGCGGGCTCGTTGCGGGATATGGCCTGCGGATCATCGGTATGGCGGACGACGACCGCGAGCGCTGGCAGCGCTTCCTCGGACGGGTCGAGCAGCGGGCCGCCAAGCGCGTGCTGGTCGGCGCGTCCCCGGCGCGGCTGGCCGAGATCCAGGCGGGGCTCGCCGCCGCGGGCTACGCCGTCACCGGCGGCACGGATGCGGGCGCCCTCGTCCAGCTGGCCGGCGCGGAGCACCGCCCGGTCGATGCGGCGCTGATCGATGGGGGCTGGCTGACGCCGGGCTCCCCGGTCGCCTGGGTCGAGTCGCTGTTCTCCTCGCGCAATGTTCCGTGCATCACGATCCACGGGGACGGCCGGCGGGCCCGGGCGACCGTCGACAAGCTGCTCTCGGTGGCGTGATCTCCGACGGCTCGGTCGGGTCGATCATAAACGCCCATTCACGATCGTGGTTTCCCAGCACACTCGACCCTGGTCCGACCAGGCTAACTACCTGGTTCGTGGCGGATCCATGAACTCGCGCGCTGGCCCCGGACTTGCGATGATTCTGCAACGCCAACTGCAGGTCGCCCACCAACTGGCGACTAGGGGTACGTCGTTATGAAGCCTATCAAACTGATCCTCATCGCCGCCACGCTCGCCCCGCTCTCGCTCGCACCGGCCATCGCCGATGCGCAGCCGGGCTACTACGCGCAGCCCCAACCCTCCACCCAGCTGGAGGGCGGCTTCCACAATCGCCAGGGGCGCCTGATCTTCGGCTTCAGCCTCGGCCTTGGCACCATGAGTGACAGCGAGGGCGAGATCGGAGGCAACGCGAGCGTGAACTACAGCACGCTCTCCGGCATGGCTTCGGGTCACATCGGTGGCTTCATCGGGCCGCGGCTCGCGTTGATGGCCGAGCTGCAGGGCAACATCGTGACGCTCTCGAGCGACGGCTACGACAACGTCAACCTCGTGCAGAGCGCGCTGATGGGCGCGATCCAGTACTGGGTGACGCCGCAGTTCTGGCTCAAGGGCGGCCTCGGCTTCGCGAACCTGTCGGTCGACGACACCTACGACGGGTCGAGCAGCAACATCGACAGCGGCATGGCGGTGATGGGCGCGCTCGGCTTCGAGCTGCTGTCCTCGCAGCGCTTCTCGGTCGACATCCAGGGTCGGCTGCTCGCCGGCGTCTACGACGGCATCGACGAGCAGATCTCGGCCGGCACGATCGGCGTCGGCATCAACTGGTTCTGATCGCGGCGCGACGACCCACGTAACGCAGGAACGCCCGGGGAGACCCGGGCGTTTTGCGTCGGGCGCCTCGCTTTGGCCGGTGGGCGGCGCCGGGCGGCTACGGCAGCCCGAGCAGCAGGATCGCCGAGTCGGTCGCCCGGACCGGCAGACCGTTGCCCGACGAGACCTGGTTGGTGGCCTGCGTCGGGCGTTGCGACAGCAGCCCGAGCGTCCCGTTCGGGGCCTGGTATGCCGCAGTTGCCGACGACGAAGCTCAGCGATCCGTGCTCGACGCCGTCGATCAGGTAGTGCGAGCGGCGGTCGGGGAAGAGTGGATCGGTGCACGAATCATCATCGACGCGGCTCGTGGCGACATAGAGGTAGCGGGGTGCCACCCCGAGGGGGCCGGGAGCCGCGGGGCGCGCTCCGAAGCGGATCGCCGACCGCCTAGCCTTCGGCGACCTTCGGTTCCTTGTGATAGGTGACGAGCGGCGAGCCGTGCTTCTCGATCACGTCCTCGTTGATGATCACCTCGTTCACCGACTGCCCGGGCGTGTCGTACATGATGTCGAGCAGCGCGCTCTCGAGGATCGCGCGAAGGCCGCGAGCGCCACTCTTCTGATCGGCGGCCATGCTCGCGACCTTGACGAGCGCGCCCTTGCCGAACTTGAGCTTGACGCCGTCCATCTCGAACAGCTTCTGGTACTGCTTCACGAGCGCGTTCTTCGGCTGCGTGAGGATCTGGACCAGCGCCTCTTCGGAGAGCTCGTGGAGCGGGGCGATCACGGGGAGCCGACCGATGAACTCGGGGATCATGCCGTACTTCAGCAGATCCTCGGGCTCGACCTCCTGGATGAGCTCCCACTGCGAGCGCTCGACCTTCGTGTTCATGCCCGCGCCGAACCCGATCATCTTTTGACCGATCCGGTTCTCGATGATCTCCTCGAGACCCGTGAACGCGCCGCCGCAGATGAACAGGATGTTCGTCGTGTCGACCTGCAGGAACTCCTGCTGCGGGTGCTTGCGGCCGCCCTTCGGCGGGACGCTCGCGGTCGTGCCCTCGATGATCTTCAGCAGCGCCTGCTGCACGCCCTCGCCGGAGACGTCGCGCGTGATCGACGGGTTGTCGCTCTTGCGGGCGATCTTGTCGATCTCGTCGATGTAGACGATGCCGCGCTGCGCGCGCTCGATGTCGTGATCGGCGTTCTGCAGCAGCGAGACGATGATGTTCTCGACGTCCTCGCCGACGTAGCCGGCCTCGGTGAGGTTCGTCGCGTCCGCGATCGCGAACGGGACGTTGAGGATGCGTGCGAGGGTCTGCGCCAGCAGCGTCTTGCCCGAGCCCGTGGGGCCGAGCAGCAGGATGTTCGACTTCTGCAGCTCGACATCATCGTCCGGGTTGGAGCCGGGCGACGAGCTCTGCTTGTGATCGATCCGCTTGTAGTGGTTGTGGACGGCGACCGCGAGGATCTTCTTCGCGCGGTCCTGGCCGATCACGTACTCGTCGAGGACCTTCTTGATCTGCGCCGGCTTCGGGATCGCGGAGGAGCCATACGACTGGTCCTCCTTCTCGATCTCCTCCGCGATGATGTCGTTGCAGAGCCCGATGCACTCGTCGCAGATGTAGACGGTGGGACCGGCGATCAACTTCTTGACCTCCTTCTGCGCTTTTCCGCAGAAGGAGCAGGTCAAGGAAGCTCCGTCTCGCTTCTCGATGGGCATCGGTCTCTGAGCCTACCCCGCGCCAAACGGCTGTGCCACCCGGCGACCCACCCGCGAGCTACTTCTTGGTCTCGTCCGGCTTCTTCTTCGCCGTGATCAGGACCTCGTCGATGATGCCGTACTCCTTGGCCTGCGAGGAGGACATGAAGTTGTCGCGGTCGGTATCGTTCTTGATCTTGTCGACGTGCTGACCCGTGTGCTTCGAGTACAGCTCGTTGAGCGTGTCGCGCGTCTTGAGAATTTCCTTCGTGTGGATCTCGATGTCCGTCGCCTGGCCCTGAAAGCCGGCGAGCGGCTGGTGGATCATCACGCGCGAGTGGGGCAGGGCGTAGCGCTTGCCCTTGGTGCCGGCCGCGAGGAGGAAGCTGCCCATCGACGCCGCCTGACCCATGCAGATCGTCGCGACGTCGCAGTGCAGGTACTGCATCGTGTCGTAGATCGCGAGGCCCGCGGAGACGTGACCGCCCGGCGAGTTGATGTACAGCATGATGTCCTTCTCGGGCTCTTCCGAGTCGAGGAACAGCAGCTGCGCGATCACGACGTTCGCGACGTCATCGTTGATCCCGGTGCCGAGGAAGATGATCCGGTCCTTGAGGAGCCGGGAGAAGATGTCCCAGCCGCGCTCGCCGCGGTGAGTCTGCTCGATGACCGTCGGGACCAGGTAGTTCATCGCGGGCTTCATCCCTCGACTGTACGAGTGCGCTCCAGCGAGCGCAACGCGTGGCGCGCCGAGCTACCACATCAGGCAGGCCCCGGAGTGCGATGCCACGCTCGAGGCGCGCGAAGCAGGCTCAGCGAGCTTTGTTGTACGACACGAGCTTGGCCTCGACCTCGTTGGTCGTGCCGTGGTGCGCGTAGTGGAACCGCGAGATCCCGGTGTTCGGCTCGATCTCGAACGACTGCTCGTCGGGGCCCGTGTAGAACGACAGCTTGTAGCCGGTCGGCACCGACGTGACCTGCCAGCAGTAGACCATCTCGGCGCTCGGGCAGATCTTCTGGCCATCGATCACGGGCCACGAGAACCAACCCTCGGCACCGTCGAGCGTGGGCTCGGGGCTGGCGCCGAACAGGAAGTTGTTGCCGCTGCGCAGGATCGTGCGCTCGGTCGCGACCGGCGCTTGATCGCCGGAGTCGAGCGACGCGAGGTCGGTCGGCCAGCCCTTCACGCGATACGCGATGACGCCGTTGGCTTCCTTCGCGTCGAGGACCTCGGTGACCCACGTCAGGGTCTTCGTGGTCTCGGTGGCGGCCTCGGGATCGAAGCGCTTGACCGTGACGTCGTAGGTCCACTTCGAGCCCTTCGCGAGTGGCAGCGGATCCGCCGACATCATCTCTTGCAGGGTGAGCGGCTGCTTCTTGGCGGGGCTGCTGCATCCGCCGGACGACAGCGCGACCGATCCCAGCACGCCCAGTCCGAGGCCCAGTCCGAGGCACAGTCGAGAAGCGGCGCATGCGACGCGCGAAGTGGTCATGAGCACGGGCATCCTACTCCTCGCAGGGTGCACGAGGGCCACGCTCCGGTCACGAAATCAGCGAAGAGATCCGGAGGACCGGGCTCGACGCGCGAGTGAGATCCACCACCCGAAGCTTCCCGAGGGAGCTGCACCCCACGCAAAACCCGGACGGGATCGCCGGGGTGATCTGATAGGGTCCGGCCGATGTCCTTCGCCGACCGGATCTCGCCCCTCGCCAGGTTGCTGCCCAAGGTCCGCCTCGACGGCAGCCGCAACCTCCTGCGGCACGCGTGGGATCTGCTGTCGGTGGTCCCCGGGGGCAAGCTGGTGTTCTCCCGGCTGGTCGGCCGGATGGCGCCGTACACCGGCAGCATCGGCGCCACGGTCACCGTGCTGCGGCCCGGCTACGCCGAGGTCCTGATGCAGGACCGCAAGGCGGTCCGCAACCACCTCGACTGCGTCCACGCCATCGCGCTCGCCAACCTGGCGGAGCTCGCCGGCAACATCGCCCTGGCCTACGCGCTGCCCGACGACGCCCGGTTCATCGTCAGCGGCATCGAGATCGAGTACCTCAAGAAGGCGCGCGGCCCGATCACGGCCGTCGGGGAGCCGCCGGTCCCGCGGACCGCGACCCGCGCCCAGATCGACGTCCCGGTGACGCTGCGCGACGAGGGTGGGGATGCGGTGGCGAAGGCCGTCCTGCACAGCCTCGTGGGGCCGAAGCCCGGGTCGCCCAGCGATCAGCGCGGCGACGTGAATTAGCCGAGAAATGGCGTCGTCCGTTCGAACGTCATATGTCTGGGGAGGCCTGATGCGCAGATCGCTAGTTGCCGTCGCGTTGCTGGTGGCGAGCTCGACGCCCGCCCACGCCGAGGAGGGCGTCGACTTCATCGCCGACGCCCGGCTCTACTACCGGGTCGTCGCGTGCCAGGGCACGGACCCGGTGCCGCCGACGCTCGACGCCGCGACCGTCGACAAGCACTGCGTCGAGATGGCGAAGCGCTTCACGCGGTTCACCGAGAAGTACGTCACGCCGGCCCGGGCCTTCTTCGCGCCGCTGCGGCCGACGACCTTGCCGACGAGCGTCGTCTACCCGTTCGGTGGCGGCGATCTCGCGAGCGCGCTCGTGACGTACCCGGACGCGCGCGAGATCACCACGATCTCGCTCGAGCACGCTGGCGACCCGACCCGGCTCGCGAAGCTCACGAAGCAGTCCCAGCTCGCGCTCTCGCTCGCGGCGTACCGCGCGGCGGTCTACGGGCTGCTGACGCTGAACGACTCGACGAGCGAGAACATGCGCAAGCTCGAGCGCGGCGGCATCCCCGGCCAGCTCTCGTTCCACCTCACGGGGATGGCGGCGCTCGGGTTCGAGCCGGTGTCGCTCAGGTTCTTCCGCTTCGAGGACTCCGGCGCGCTCCACTACCTCACGCAGAGCGAGGTCGACGCGCTGGCCACGAAGAAGGCCAAGAAGAAGAAGGGCCGCTGGGTCGATACCGACTGGTCCGAGGCCTTCACGAACATGGAGCTCAGCTTCCGCAAGGCCGGCGATCCCGCGGCCCCGGTCGTGGTGCACCGCCACGTCGCGGCCAACCTGGCCAACGATGGCTTTCCGGGCAGCCCGCTCGAGAAGTACCTGCTCGCGCGCGGCAAGGTCGCGGCGATGACGAAGGCCGCGAGCTACCTGCTGTGGGAGAGCTTCTTCTCCGGCATCCGCGACTACCTGCTCGCGAACATGGTGTGGATGGCGTCCGACGCGACGGGCATCCCCAACCGGTTCGCGAAGAAGGCGGGCTTTCAGCAGATCACGTACGGCACGTTCAAGGGCCCGTTCCTCGAGGAAGCCAACCTCGCGACCGGCGAGCAGATGGCGAAGCTGTGGGCCACCCAGCCGCGCCGCAAGCTGCCCTTCCGGTACGGCTATCCGGATTCCGAGAAGCACCTCCACCTCATGATCACGCAGCCGGTAGCGCCGAAGCCATGAAGCTGTCGTTCGTCACGCTCGCGCTGCTCACCGTCGTGACGTCGCTCCGCACCGCCGATGCCGAGGACGCCCTGGGCGGTCCGGGGGGCCCCGTGGCTCCCATGATCGAGGAGCCCGCGTTCGTCGACGAACCCGGCATCCCCGGCGAGAACGCCGAGGCGAACGTCCCGGCCGCGCCGGCACCCACGCCCGCGGCGCCCGCGCCGATCACGAAGCGCGCGCGGTTCACGATGCCGCAGAATCCCGCGCCGCGCGCCCGGCCGCGCGTGCAGGACGACGGCATGAGCCGGCTCGAGAAGCAGGAGGACGTGGTCCTCGGCGGTCGGCACTGGCGCATCAAGACCGCGCAGGGCGCCGTCCACGTCTGGGTCCCCGAGGGCTACGACCGCGAGACCGCCGGCACCGTGATCTACGTTCACGGCTACTGGACCACCGCCGACGGCGCGTGGCGCGATCACGAGCTCGCCCGGCAGTTCAAGGCGAGCCGCCAGAACGCGATGTTCATCGTGCCCGACGCACCGTCCTCGAATGAGGAGCGCGTGCGGTGGCCGGCGCTCACCGATCTGCGCCGGGCGGTGACGCGGGCAAACCTCATGCTCCCCCACGGCTCGACCGTCGTGATGGGACACTCGGGGGCGTTCCGCACCGTGATGCAGTGGGTCGACCACCGCGCGGTCGATCAGATCATCCTGCTCGATGCGATGTATGCGGGTGAGCACGCCTTCGACGCGTTCATCGCGAGTGGCAAGCGCGCGGATGACCACAAGCTGATCGTCGTCGCGGCGAGCACGGCGGACTCGTCGGCGAGCTTCGCGAAGAAGTACAAGTTCGCGATCGCGCGCGAGCAGATGCCGGACGGCGTGTGGGGCTTCACGAAGCGCGAGCGCGGCGCGAAGCTGCTCTACGTCCGCTCGCAGTACGGGCACATGCAGATCGTCACCGGCCGCAAGGTGATCCCGACGCTGCTCCGCGTGACGCCGCTCAAGGCACTCTGAGCGGCGGACCCGACGACGACTACGTGATTCACCGCGTGTAGTCGGAGCGCATCCAGCGCAGCACACCGCGCGCGGGACCCGGCTTCAGCGACGACGTAACGCGTCCGCTGCGACGTTTGTGCCTGTCGCGCGGTGGCCTCGTTCCTGCTTGCCAGGTTGCCATGCGCGGCTTGCTAGCGAGGGACGGTCAGGGGGAGGTCGAAGTAGAAGCTCGAACCCTCGCCGACCGCACTCGAGACGCCGATGCGACCGTCATGCGCCTCGATGAGCTTGCGGCTGACGTAGAGCCCGAGGCCGCTACCCTCGCACCGCGATGCCGACGGTGCGCGCCGACACTTGTCGAACACGTAGCGAGCTTCCTCGACGCTGAGCCCGGGACCTCGGTCAACGACGGATACCCGCGCGTACTTCGGGGTGTGGTCGAGGCGAACGAGCAGCGGCGAGCCGCGCGGAGCATACTTCAGCGCATTCTGGATGAAGTTGCAGATGACGCGCTCGATGCGCGGACCGTCTGCGTAGACGACGAGGGCGTGCGCCGCATCGGGCAGATCCAGGTACAACCGCTCGCGGTCGCGCGTCGCGACGATACGCTCCACGAGATCGAGGATCATCGCACCGAGGTCGACCGGCGCGCGCCGCAGCTGGAAGCGGCGGCTGTCGATCGACGCGAGATCCAGCAGGTCGTGGATCATGCGATCAATGAACTCGATGTTGCGCTCGATGCGCGTCAGCGAGCGCCGGACCTCCGAGGACGACCGCTCGGGCAGGCTCTCCTGGATCACCGCGACCTCGAGCGCGATCGTCGACAGCGGGCTCCGCAGGTCGTGCGTGATCGCCGCGACGTCCTCGATCCGGACGGCCGCAACGCCCCCTTCGTCGGAGGTGAGCACGCACGCTGAAGTCTCGATCAGCTCGGCGTCCACGGGCTCGATCTCCTGCGTCCCCATCGCGAGCACGAGGCTCTGCGTGTCATGCCCGTCGAGCTCGAGCTCGAGCTCAAAATCCAAGTGCCCGTCGGTCGCCGCCGCCACCCCGGACTCCCGGCCATTTTCGACAACTCGCATTTGTCGCCTCCTCCGCGGATCGCTCGACCGCTTCGCCCCCAGATATACGTGGCGAGATCTGCACTGCCTATCCGCAGAACTACGTGTTCTCGCTGCGTGATCCTCGTCGAGATCCGCGGGTGCAGAAAACTTCACGATCGCCGCATCCAGGAGCGTGCGCCGAGGACAAACTCGGTGAAACCGCTTACGTCGCTTTCTCGCGCTGGCGCTCGATCAAGTGAAGGATGCTCGCGACGAGCCGCTCGAGATCGACGGGCTTCGCGACGTGAAGATCGAAACCGGCGGCGAGGGCGTGATCGCGATCGGCGACGGCCGCGTGGGCGGTCAAGGCGATCGCCGGAACGTCGCTGCCCGACCGTCGTAGGCGTCGCACGAGGCTGTGCCCATCCTCGATGGGCATCGCGATGTCGCTCAGCAGCACATCGGGGTGCTCGCGATGCAGCGTCGCGAACGCGGCGGCCGCCGACGTCTCGCACGTGACGCTCGCCCCGGCGCGCGCGAGCAGCAGGCGCAGCGCATCGAGCACGTGCTGATCGTCATCGACGACCAGGATCTTGACACCGCGGAGCGTCTTGCGCCGTGCGGTCTTCGTCTCCGGCGTGAGCTCGCGCGAGCGCGGCGCTTGCGGGATCCGGAGCGTGAACCGCGCGCCCTTGCCCGGTCCCTCGCTGTCCGCGGTGATGGTGCCGCCCTGCAGGCCCGTCAGCTCGCGGACGATCGTGAGGCCGAGTCCGAGCCCGCCCTCGCCGTGGTCCTCGCCGAGCTGGCTGAACGGCTCGAACACCGACGTCAGCTGGTCGCGCGCGATGCCGCGTCCGGTGTCGAGCACGTCGACCACGACGTGCGCTTGCTCGCGACGTCCGCTCACGATCACGCGGCCACCGGATGGCGTGAACTTGATCGCGTTCGAGATCAAGTTGTCCAGGATCTGCTCGAGGCGGCTCTGATCACCGAGCACGCTGCCGAGCGACGGCACCAGCTCGGTCACGAGCTCGAGCTGGCGGGCGACCGCCGCGGGACCACCGCGGTCGACCGCGCCCCGGATGACGCGGTCGATGTCGACGACGCGGTTGTTGACGTGGAGCTTGCCGCTGATCGCGCGCGAGACGTCGAGCAGGTCGGCGACCAGCCGCGACTGCGTGACGGCACTCTGATGGATGGCCTCGAGGGCGCGGGCGCGCTGCTCGTCATCGCTCGACGGGTCGCGCAGGATGCGCTCCCAGAGCAGCAGCGTGGCGATCGGGGCGCGGAGCTCGTGCGAGACCGCCGCCAGGAAGCGATCCTTGAGCCGATTCGCGCGCTCGGCCTCCTCGAAGGCGATCCGGACGCGGAGCTCACCGCTGGTGTCGCGACACGTGATCATCACGCCGGTGATCTTGCGGCGCGCGCCGCGGAGCGGCTGGATCGTCGCGCGATAGTTCCGGACCGGCGGCTGATCGGGCGCGCCCGGTAGCGCGGCCTGCTCGAGCTCGATCGTGTCGCCCGTCGTGAACGCGCGCGTGATCTCGCCGATCACCGCTGGCGAAACCATCGGCAGCTCGGCCGCGGGCACGTCCACGCCGCCGTCGTAGCCGAACAGCTCGCGCCACGCCGCGTTGACGATCGAGAGCCGGTGGTCGGGCCCATCGAGCACGGCGATCGCGACCGGCGCCTGCATGACGACGTGGAGGGCGTCCCGGCGTCGGGTCCGCCCGGCATCGCGGTGCATGACTACATCCCGGCGACGCCGTGCTGGACGGCGATGCGGACCAGGTCGACCATCGAGCGCGCCCCGAGCTTGCGGGTGATGTGCTGGCGGTGCGTCTCGACCGTGCGACGCGCGATGAACAACCGCGTCGCGATGCTCTCGTTCGAGTAGCCGGCGACGAGCAGCTCGAAGACCTCGCGCTCGCGGTGCGTCAACCGCTCGAGCGGCCACGCATCGGCATCGCTGAGCAGCGTATCGACGCGATCGTGCGACACGGTCGCGGGCAGGTAGCGCGTGCCGGTCGCGACCATCTTGATCGCCGACACGATGTCGTCGAGCGGCTGCGACTTGAGCGCGAAGCCGGACGCCCCGGCGCGCAGCATCTCGGCGATCCGCATCGGCTCGTCGATCATCGAGAGCCCGAGGATCTTGCACGTGGGCTGGAGCCGGCGGAGCTCCCCGGTCAGCGCGACGCCGCCGGTCCCAGGCAGCAGGAGATCGATGATCGCGACGTCGAGCCGCGTCGTGGCCGCGAGCTCGAGCGCTTGCGCGGAGCTGCCAACATCCGCGGTGACCCAGATCTCGGGATCGCGGTCGAGCAGGGTCCGCAGTCCGAGCCGGAACAGCGGATGATCATCCACCAGCACGGCGCGTATCCGGTTGTCGGTGCTCGCCGCCGCTGCCTCGGTCGCCGTCAATGCCCCACCATCCACACACATGAAACGTACATACACGAGCCGGCACCGATGGCAAACCCGAGGTTCGCAACAGATCGCTCGTTGTGGTGCCGCGCCGTCCGTGCTTCTACGGAGTGCGCCAAGCCCGTTGCCGCGTTGTTGTTTTTGGCAACGACGCACGCGCTCGAGCGGCTGTAATGTTCGCGCGAGAGTGGAACGGATGAGCCGGGCTCTTCGACGTGCGCCGCCCCCGGGAGCAGCGGCGCACGCGGGCGCCGGCGCGCCGTGCGCGACGCTGACGCGTTTCACGACCGCGCCGCGTCGAGCCCGCGCGACGCGCTCTGGTAGCATGGTGCAGTGACGGTCCTCATCGCGGTACCTGGCTCCGAGCCTCATGCGGAGCGCCTTGGTGCCTTGCTCGACCTGCCCGTGCTCGTCCCGCAGGTGCGCCAGTTTCCGGACGGCGAGATCTACGTGCGGCTCGCTGTCGAGCGCATCGAGGGGCCGGTCGCGCTCGTCGGCAACCTCGTCGGCGACAACTTCCTGCGCGTCGCCTTCCTCGCGGGCACCGCGCGCGATCTCGGCGCGAGCAGCGTCGGCCTGGTCGCGCCGTACCTCGCATACATGCGGCAGGACAGCCGGTTCAAGCCGGGCGAGGGGGTGACCCAGCAGTACTTCGCGCGGCTGGTGTCCAGCGTCGTCGACTGGCTGATCACCGTCGATCCGCACCTGCACCGGATCGATCGGCTCGATGGCATCTACTCGATCCCGACCACGATCGCGCGCGCCGCACCGGCGATCGCGCAGTGGATCGGGAGCGAGGTCAAGGACCCCGTGCTGGTCGGGCCCGATGCCGAGAGCGTCCAGTGGGTGGCGGCCGTCGCCGAGGCGTGTGGCGCACCGTTCCTGATCCTCGAGAAGACCCGGCGCGGCGATCGCGACGTCTCGGTGTCCGCACCGGAGCGGGTGTGGAATGGCCACACGCCAGTCGTGATCGACGACATCGTCTCGACCGGCCGCACGATGGTCGAGGCGACGCGCCAGCTCCGCGCGGCCGGCAGCACCGCGCCGATGTGCGTGGCGATCCACGCGGTCTTCGCCGACAGCGTGCACGACGAGCTCGTGGCCGCCGGCGCGCGAGGCATCATCACGTGCGACACGATCGCGCACGCGTCGAACCGGATCTGCATCGCCGACGCGCTCGCTACCGCCGTGCGCGAACGCCTGGGCACGGCCTGACCGGCCGCGGCTAGTTCGCGGCTAGTTCATCATCACGACGACGATGACCATGATGAGCCCGCACAGGAGCACGGACCACATGGCGACGTGGAATGGGATGGTCCAGGCCTCGATGGGCGCCTTCGACGACATGCCGGCCTGATACGCACGCTGCATGCCGGGCACGGGCGGGACGTTCCACGCACGGCTTGCGCCCGCCTGCGCGGTCGGGGTCGCCGCCCCGCGAGGAATGCGCGAACCCGGTCCAGGGTGCAGGCACGAGGCTTGATGTGAAGAGCCTCGATGTTCTCGACCCCGAAACCGATGGCGGCATGTCTGGCGGAGTGGGCGAGCCGTGGCCCGCGCTACACCAGCTATCCGCCGGCCACCGAGTTCCGGCCGGTCACCGCCGAGCGCGTGCAGCGCGAGCTCCAGGCGATCGGAGCATCGGGAGAGCCCATCTCGCTATACGTCCACGTCCCGTTCTGCCGCAGCCTGTGTGCGTACTGCGGCTGCAACGTGATCCCGACCCGGGACGCCACCCGCGGCGTGACGTACGTCGATCAACTCGCCGCCGAGCTCGCCCTCGTCGCCGGTGCCCGGTTCGGCGCGCCGGTGGTGGAGATCGCCCTCGGCGGCGGCTCCCCGAACTTCCTCGCGCCGGAGACGCTGCGAGCCTTGCTGACGGCGATCGAAGCGGCCTTCACGGTCGCGCCCGACGCGCGCCGCTCGATCGAGCTCGATCCGCGGAGCACGACCTCGGCGCAGCTCGAGACCCTGGCGGCGCTCCGCTTCCGCTCGCTCAGCATGGGCGTGCAGGACTTCGCGGAAGGCGTCCAGGACGCGATCCGCCGCCACCAGACCGTCACGCAGACGCGCTGGCTCGTCGATCGCGCGCGCGGCTACGGCTTCGATGACATCAACATCGATCTCGTCTATGGCCTGCCGCGGCAGACCGAGACCAGCTTCGCGGCCACCCTCGACGCGGTGATCGGCCTCGCGCCCGACCGGGTGGCGCTGTTTGGCTACGCGCACCTGCCGGACCGGCTGCCGCACCAGCGCATCGTCGAGCGCGCCGGGAAGGTCCTCGACGGCCAGGAGCGAGCGACGCTGCTGCTGATGGCGATCGAGCGGTTCACGGCGGCGGGCTACCTCCACCTCGGGCTCGATCACTTCGCGCGCCCCGGCTCACGGCTCGCGATCGCGGCCGCCGAGCATCGGATGGTGCGAACCTTCCAGGGCTACGTCGAGCATACGTCCGACACGATCCTCGGGCTCGGCACGTCCGCGATCTCGTCGACGCCACGCATACACTGGCAGAACGTCGCCGAGCTCGGCGCGTGGGAGGCGGCGATCGCCGCCGGCGAGCTGCCGGTGCACCGCGGCTTCGAGCTCGACGACGACGATCGCGCGCGTGCGGCCCTGATCGGCCGGCTGATGTGCGAAGGCGACGTCGACCTCGCCCAGCTCGGCCGCGAGTTCACCCTCGAGCCGGAGGCCTACTTCGCGCCCGAGCTGGCGCGGCTCACCGCGGTCTCGGAGCTCGCCCGGTACGACACCACCACCCGCACCGTGCGCACGACCCCGCTGGGGCGGCTGCTGGTGCGCAACGTCTGCATGCTCTTCGACAGGTACCACCATGACCAACAGCAACAACCCCGGTTCTCCTCCACGATCTGAGCATCCCGTGAAGTACACCCCGGGACGCGCGCTGGCCGAGCTCATGGCTCAGCAC
Source organism: Myxococcota bacterium (assembly GCA_030857245.1). GTDB lineage: Bacteria > Myxococcota_A > Polyangia > Haliangiales > Haliangiaceae > JABFXX01. The sequence goes on along the minus strand of JALZOI010000010.1, from coordinate 5,347 downwards.
GACGCCTTGCGCGGCATGATGGACCGCTGCGAGGACCTCGCAACGGAGCTCGACGCCGGGCGCATGGGCCCGACCCAGCTCACGCGCGAGGTCGCGCGGCTGCGGCTCGCCTTCGACGCGCACAACGCGTTCGAGGAGCAGTTGCTGCGGCCGGTGCTGCTCGAGGGCGATGCGTTCGCCAGCGTCCGGATCGAGCGCATGGTCGAGGACCACGTCGAGGAGCACCGCGCGATGCGGGTGCGCCTCGGGTCGCCGATCACCGCGGAGCTCCGCGATGCGATCGAGACGCTGCGGGCCCACCTCGAGGCGGAGGAGCGCTACCTGCTCACCGCGAAGGTGCTGCGCGACGACGAGCTCTCGATCGAGCACGCGGGCTGAGCTGCCCGCAACGCCTGCAGTGCGACCGCGCGGTGACGCAACGCTTGCGCGGACGATCAGCCCGGCGGTCAAATTCCAGCGGCATGCGACTTGCGAAAGCCGACGGCGATGTCCAAAGAGACGCTGCGCTACGACGACGCGATCGTCCGGAAGTTCGTGACCGCGACGATCGTGTGGGGCGCGATCGGGATGCTCGTCGGGTTGTGGTGCGCCCTCCAGCTCGCGGCGCCCAGCCTCAACGTCGGTGAGTACTTCACGTTCGGCCGGCTCCGCCCGCTCCACACCAACGCGGTGATCTTCGCCTTCGCCGGCAACGCGATCTTCGCGGCCGTCTACTACTCCTCGCAGCGTCTGCTCAAGGCGCGACCGATCGACTGGCTCTCGAAGTCCCATTTCTGGGGCTGGCAGCTGATCATCGTCGCCGCGGCGATCACGCTGCCGCTCGGCTTCACGCAAGGCAAGGAGTACGCCGAGCTCGAGTGGCCCATCGACATCGCGATCGCGGTCGTGTGGGTCGGCTTCGCCGTCAACTTCTTCGCGATGGTGCGCAACCGCCGCGAGAAGCACCTCTACGTGGCGCTGTGGTTCTACATCGCGTCGATCGTCACCGTCGCGATCCTCCACATCTTCAACAACCTCGTGATCCCCGCGGGCCTGTTCAAGAGCTACTCGATCTACTCCGGCGTCCAGGACGCCTTCATGCAGTGGTGGTACGGGCACAACGCCGTCGCGTTCGTGCTCACGACGCCGTTCCTCGGCCTCATGTACTACTTCCTGCCGAAGGCGGCCGAGCGCCCGGTGTTCAGCTACCGGCTGTCGATCCTCCACTTCTGGTCGCTCGTCTTCATCTACATCTGGGCCGGGCCCCACCACCTCCACTACACGGCGCTGCCGCAGTGGGCGTCGACCCTCGGCATGATCTTCAGCATCATGCTGTGGATGCCGTCGTGGGGCGGCATGATCAACGGCCTGCTCACGCTGCGCGGCGCGTGGAACCGGGTCGCCGAGGATCCCGTCCTCAAGTTCTTCGTCGTCGGCATCACGTTCTACGGCATGGCGACCTTCGAGGGACCGATGCTGTCGGTGAAGAGCGTCAACGCGCTCTCGCACTACACCGACTGGAACATCGCCCACGTCCACGGCGGCGCGCTCGGCTGGGTCGGCTTCATGTCGTTCGGCATGATCTACTGGCTCGTCCCGCGGCTGTTCCAGACGAAGCTGTACTCGCAGAAGCTCGCGAGCGCGCACTTCTGGATCGCGACGATCGGCATCGTGCTCTACGTGGTCTCGATGTGGGCCGCCGGCATCACGCAGGGCCTGATGTGGCGCGCGTTCGACGACACCGGCCGCCTGCAGTACCCGGACTTCCTCGAGACCGTGACGCGGCTGATCCCGATGTACTGGGTCCGCGCGCTCGGTGGCGCGCTCTACATCGCGGCGCTGCTCGTCGGCGCGTACAACATCTTCCGCACCTGGCAGAGCCGGCCGCGGCGCTACGAGGACGTCGAGGTCGCGGTGCCGCCGATGGTGCGAGCAGTGCGCGTCGAGGCCAAGCAGGAGCGCGCGCTCGAGCGCCAGGCGCAGCCGCCGCAGCACTGGCACCGGAAGTGGGAGGGCCTCCCGGCGCTGTTCACGACGCTGACCGTCGTGGCCGTGCTCGTCGCGTCGGCCTTCGAGATCGTCCCGGCGTTCCTGATCGGCGACAACGTGCCGCGCATCAAGACGGTGAAGCCGTACACGCCGCTCGAGCTCTACGGCCGTGACCTCTACCTCGCCGAGGGTTGCTACAACTGCCACTCGCAGATGGTGCGGCCGTTCCTCGACGAGACCGTGCGCTACGGCCTGAATGGCGAGCCGGCCGAGTACAGCAAGCCCGGCGAGTTCGTCTACGACCACCCGCACCAGTGGGGCAGCAAGCGCACGGGGCCCGACCTCGCGCGCGAAGGCGGTCGCCGCGACGAGCTCTGGCACCTCCGCCACTTCGAGGATCCGCGCGCGACGTCGCCGGGCTCGGTGATGCCGGCGTACGCGCACCTGCTGAAGAACACGATCGAGTGGGACGTGATCCAGCCGCGCGTCGACGCGATGGCGATGCTCAACGTGCCGTACGACGCGCAGGCCCTCGCGAACGCCGAGGGACTCGCGCGGACCCAGGCGGCGGAATTCGCCGCGAAGCTCGAGAAGCAGGGCGGGCCGACGGGGATGTCGGACAAGGACGTGATCGCGCTGATCGCGTACATGCAGCGGATGGGGCAGGACATCAAGCTCGCCCAGCCGCGCACCACGCAAGGAGGTGCCCCGTGAAGTTGTCGGAGCTCGTCTCGGCGCTCTCGCCGACCCAGTACACGGAGCTCGCGCTCCTGTTGTTCGTGCTCGTGTTCGCGAGCGTCGTCTACCGGCACGGCGGCAAGCGCCGCGCCGCCGAGCATGCGGCCTGCGCCGCGCTACCGCTCTGTGACGACGCCGGTCCGCGCGGAGGTGCGCGGTGACCCCGCCGAGCGCCACGGCGACCGAGGTCGCGGCCACCGTGATCCCGGAGCCGGCGGCCGCGCCATCCGATGCGCTGCTCCTGCACCACTCCTACGACGGGATCCAGGAGTACGACAATCCGCTCCCCGGCTGGTGGACCGCGATCTTCTGGGCGAGCGTCGTGTTCTCCGCCGGGTACGGCGCCTACTACCACCTCGCCGGGTGGGGCGAGCTGCCGGCCGAGTCGTACCGGGCCGCGCTCGTCGAGTACGAGGGCAAGCGCGTGCTCCGTGATCGCGCCGATGCCGCGAACGCCAGCGAGGGGTCGCTGACCCGCCGAATCGCGGATCCGAAGATCGTCGACGCCGGTCGCGCCGTCTTCCTCGCGCGCTGCGCGAGCTGCCACACCGAGGACGGCCGTGGCCTGATCGGGCCGAACCTCACCGATCACTTCCAGCTCCACGGCGAGACCCGGATGGACATCTACAACGTCGTCCGCAAGGGCGTGCCCGGGACCGCGATGCTGGCGTGGAGCGAGCAGCTGCCGGTCAACGACGTGCTCGCGGTCACCGCCTACGTCGCGACCTTGCGCGGCCAGAACGTCCCCAACGGCAAGCCTCGCGAGGGCCGCAAGGTCGCGCCCTTCGCGCCGTGAGGATATCGTGACGCCTCCGCTCCGCTCCGAACGGATCCTGTCGACGCTCAACGACGACGGGACCCGGCGCTGGCTTCAGCCGCGCGTCTCGCACGGTCGCTTCCTGGACCGGCGCCGGATCGTGGGGTACGCGCTGATCGCGCTGTTCGTGGCGCTGCCGTTCCTCCGCATCGGCGGGCGGCCGGCGCTGCTGCTCGACGTCGTGTCGCGCGAGCTCTCGGTGTTCGGCGCGGTGTTCCGCCCGAGTGACGGCTTCATCCTGATGCTGCTCGGGCTGACGATCGTGGTCGCGGTGTTCCTCGTCACCGCGCTGTTCGGGCGCGTGTGGTGCGGCTGGGGCTGCCCGCAGACCGTCTACCTCGAGCTCGTGTTCCGCCCCGTCGAGCGCTGGCTCGAGGGCACGCCGGGGCGGCAAGCCCGGCTCGCGCGCGGCGGTGGGCTGGTGCCCCGCCGGGTCCTCAAGTGGGCGATCTACATCGTGCTGTCCTGCGTGCTCGCGAACGTGTTCCTCGCGTACTTCGTCGGCGTCGATCGGCTCGGCCGCTGGGTGCTCGGCTCGCCGCTCGATCATCCAGGCGGGTTCTCGGTGGTCGCCGTGGTCGCCGCGCTCATGCTGTTCGACTTCGCGTGGTTCCGCGAGCAGATGTGCATCGTCGCGTGCCCGTACGGTCGGCTGCAGTCGGTGCTGCTCGATCGCCAGTCGCTGATCGTCGGCTACGACGCGGAGCGCGGCGAGCCGCGCGGCAAGCCGAAGACGCGGCTGCCCGTGCTCGGCGAGGCGCGGGGCGACTGCGTCGACTGCAACGCCTGCGTGACGACGTGCCCGACCGGCATCGATATCCGCGAGGGCCTGCAGATGGAGTGCGTCGGCTGCGCGCAGTGCATCGACGCGTGCGACGTGGTGATGGACAAGCTCGACCGGCCGCGCGGGCTGATCGGCTACACGTCCCAGGACGTGCTCGCCGGCAAGCCCCGCACGCTGGTGCGCGTGCGCACGATCATCTATCCCGCGGTGCTCGTCCTCTGCGCGTCGCTGCTCGGCTGGGCGATCGGCACGCACGCGACCACCGAGATCACGATCGGGCGCGTCGCCGGCCCGGCGTTCATCGAGCTGCCCGATGGCAAGGTCGCCTCCGCGCTGCGGATCAAGCTCGAGAACGAGTCCGACGAGCGGCGGCGCTACACCGTCACGCTGCGGGACGCCTGGGACTGCAAGCTGCGGACGCCGCAGACCCGCTGGGAGATCCGCCCCCGCAAGTCGATGGAGCTGCCGCTGTTCGTCGACGTCCCGCGCTCCACGTTCGTGCACGGCCGGCGCGACGTCTACCTGCGCATCGACGACGACGCCGGCTACCAGCGGGTCATCAAGGTCACGCTGCTCGGCCCCGAAGGAACAACCCCATGAACGCCACCCTCCGCTGGACCCTCATCATCATCGGCTTCCTCGTCGCGAACGCGCTCGCGATGGCGTTCCTCGTCGTCGCCTCGAGCAGCAGCCGCGCGCAGGTGATCCCCGACTACTACGAGCGCGCCGCGCACTACGACGACGTGATCGATCAGGCATCGCGCAACCGCGCGCTCGGCTGGCGTACGTCGATCGACGTGGTCGGCGGCGCGCTGCTCGTCGAGGTCCGCGACAGCAGCGGCACGCCGCTCGACGACGCGCGCGTGCAGGTCACCGGAGCACCGCGGGCGCACGCAGCGAGCACGTTCGCCGTCGAGCTCGCGACGCGCGGCAGCGGCCGCTACCAGGCTGCCCATGCGGGGCGCGCCGGGGTCCACGACGTGACGGTCACCGTCGAGCGCGCCGGCCACCGCTTCACCTCGGCGGGGATGGTCGAGATC
>JALZOI010000872.1 GCA_030857245.1 Myxococcota bacterium | reverse complement strand
ACCGCGGTGTGCTGGCGGGGTCCCGCGGGTCGCTGCCGCCCGCGACCTCGTCGGCATCGCTGAAGCCATCGCCATCGCTGTCGACGATCGGGTCGAACACCGTGACGTCGGAGCCGACCTCGTCGAGGCGCGGGTCGCCACGCGCGCCGTCGTGGCACGCGAAGTCGCCGTTCAGGCTGGTGGCCGACGTCGACGACGCGGCCCACACCGCGACCGGCGTGTCGCGATCGAGACCGAGCGGGACGAGCGTGCTCCACGGCACCGCGAGCTCGAGGAAGTGATCCGGATCGAGCCCGAACGCGGACCCCGCTGCGGGGATCGAGCGCGCGTGCGTGCTCACCGGAAAGCTCGCCACCACCGGCGCGTCGGCGGGGTCGTTGGGGTCGTTCGGGAGGGTCGTCACCGTGTTGCGAAACACCCCGACGGACGGCGCGCTGCCGAGCGCATCGACGAGGACGAGCACCTCGTACGTCGAGCGATCGCCATCGAGATCGATCGCCATGCCCCACGCCGCCGGCCGGAACGTGCCGCCCGGTGCCGGATCGAGATCGACCCGGAGCCGCAGGTAGAGAAACTGCGCATCGACCGCGCGCATGCCGGCCGGCGCATCGGTGTCCCCCACGATGTCGCGCTCGTCGACGGCACCGGGCTCGTCCGCGAGTCGATCGTTCATCGGCGCGGCGCCACACCGCAGCGGCACCCACGCCGCCTCGGGCGGGAACACCTGCGCGCGAGCGACCGTCGGCAGCGCCGCGGCCATCGCGGCCGCCGTGATCAGGGCCGGGACGAGGACGCTGCGCTTCATGATCCCCCCAGGATGACGAACTCGACGCGCCGGTTCTTCTGGCGACCACCCGCGCTGCCGTTCGGCGCGATCGGCCGCGCCTCGCCGACGCCGACGGTCTCGAGCCGACCGTCCGAGACCCCGCGCCGCGTGAGCGCGACCTTGACGGCCTCGGCACGCTGCTGGCTGAGCTGCTGGTTCATCTTGTCGTCTCCGACGTTATCGGTGTGGCCTTCGATCCGCAGCTTCCGGACCTGCGTGTTGCCCTCGAGGGCCTGCGCGATCTGATCGAGCAGCTGCTCGCTGCCGGGCTCGATGTCAGCGGAGCCGCTGCGGAACTGGACCTTGCCGATGATGACCATCTTGCCGTCCTCGATCTTCACGAACGTGCGCGATGGGCAGCCGCGGCGATCCGCTTCGCCCGACAGCTCGGGACACTCGTCGTCACCGTCGAGGACGCCATCACCATCGTTGTCGGGCTCGGGGCAGCCATCGCCGTCGCGGAAGCCGTCGACGTCCTCGGCCTCGCGCGGGCAGTCATCGTCCTTGTCGGCGAGCCCGTCACCGTCGGTATCGGCGAAGCCCTGGCGCTCCGCGACGCCCTGGCGGTAGCGCACGCCGGCGATGAACCGGAAGTCCGGCGCGCCGATCCCGTCGATCACGCCGAGCGCCGCGCCGCCGTAGACCGCGACGTCGCCCAACCGCACGTCGACACCGCCGAGCAGCTCGAGCGGGAAGTCGGCACCCGCGACGGCGCCGCCGACCTGCTTGCCGCCGTAGACCTCGAGCCGCCCCGTGAGCGCGTCGGTGAGGGCGTAGCTCAGCCACGGGCCGAGCGTGATCGCGTCGCCCCACGGCAGCGCCACCGGATGCTCGGCGCGCCAGCGATAGCCGACGTCGAAGCCGAGGCCGAGCTTGCCGAGGTGCGCCGCGAACAGCAGCTTCGGCTCGACGGTGACCCCGCCGGCACCGCGCAACGCCTCGGCGTCGCCGGTCGGGAAGCTGATCGGCGCGGCGACGCCGAGCAGGACATGGCTCTCGAGATCGCCCGTGCGGACGAGCACGACCTTCGGGACGAACCGCAAGTCGCCGAGACCCGCGCTCGCCGCCAGCGTCGTGCCGCCGCTCGCGTACGGATCGCCGTCGTAGAGCAGGTGCACCGGCAGGTGGAGCCCGAGCTCGAGGCGGCCGAACAGGCCGAGCGAGCCGACCAGGTCCGCCGACACCGCCGTGTCGACCGGGCGGAGCGCGGTGCCCTCGACGACGACCGGGTCATCGGCGACGTTGACGAACAGACCGAGGCTCCAGCCCAGGTGGAACGGCACCGCCGGATGCTCGTTGACGAACCCGCCCTCGCCGCCGACCGCGGGGACGAAGCGCTCCGCATCGAGGCCCTCCGCGGCGACCGGCGCTGCCGCCAGCACGCACGCCACTGAGACCACGAGTCGTCCGGTCACTCCCATGCAGAGATCCTAATCCGGACTCGCATGCCGGCGCGAATCCGCGCGGGAGCCACCCACGTGTGCTGCTCAGAAACAGGCAGCGGGCAGCGGGCAGCGGGCAATGAGCAATGGGGACGCGTGTGCTTCCTCAGAAACAGGCAACAGGCAGCGGGCAATGAGCAATGGGGACGCGTGTGCTTCCTCAGAAACAGGCAACAGGCAGCGGGCAGCGGGCAGTGAGCAATGGGGACGCGTGTGCTCCCCCTCAGAAACAGGCAGCGGGCAATGAGCAATGGGGACGCGTGTGCTTCCGCAACAGGCAACAGGCAGCGGGCGACCGGCAATCCAGGAACATCCCCCGCCAGCTTCAGGACACCTCTCCCATGCCCGCTGCTCGCTGCCCGCTTCAGAGGAAGCACACGTCACTCTCCCCTCTCCCCATTGCCCGTTGCCGGCTGCCTGTTGCCCGCCGCCCGCTTCAGAGGAAGCACACGCCGCATTGCCCGTTGCCGGCTGCCTGTTGCCCGCCGCCCGCTTCAGAGGAAGCACACGCCACCTCTCCCCATTGCCCGTTGCCGGCTGCCTGTTGCCCGCCGCCCGCTTCAGAGGAAGCACACGTCACCTCTCCCCTCTCCCATTGCC
>JALZOI010000248.1 GCA_030857245.1 Myxococcota bacterium | reverse complement strand
GTGGGCGGGCCGTCGTCTCGCGCCGCGCTGGGCGATCGGCCGCGAGCCCTCGCGCTACCACGGGGCCGGGCACGGGCCGGCGCTGATCGCGACGGTGCTGGTGCTCGCGCTGATCGGCGTGCTCGCGTACCAGCTCTACGATCTCCGCGATCCGTATCCCGGCATCCTGCCGCCGGCGCGCCAGGTGCTCGGCCGTGCCATCGTCCCCGAGGGCTGCTGGTCGTGGATGCTCGGCGGGATCTGGCGCCCCGAGGACGACCTCCGCTTCATCTATGACAGCACGTTCGAGCAGATCGCGTACGGCACCTTCCCGTGGGGCATCCTCGGGCCGATCGCGATGCTCGCGTTGCTGCGCGATCCCGCTCCGAAGCGCCGCCTCGTCGGCGCGCTGACGCTCGCGTGGGCCGGCGGCGCATGGATCGCGACCGAGGCGTTCCAGCGCAAGGTCGGCTACGCGATCTATGGTGGCTTCCCCGCCCTCGCCGTCGCGATCGGCGTGTGGCTCGATGGGCTCGTCGCGCGCCGGGCCCGCGGCGAGGTCACGACGATCTCGACGGGCGCCCGGCTGCTCGGGCTGTTCGTGCTGCTCGCCGTCCTCGATCTCGCGAAGGACCTGCAGTCGTTCGCGGAGAAGCTGACGTCCCTGCTCGCGGGCGCCGAGATCGTCGCGTATCCGACGCAGGCGCAGCTGCTCGGCGTGTCCGCCAAGCGCTGGGTCGTCGTGCTCGGACTGCTCACCGCGTTCGGGTTCGCGACGTCTCTGATGGTGTGGCGTGCCGGGGACAACCCGCTCGCTCGCCAGCTCCGGCGCGTCGCCCACGGGGGCCTCGCGGTCGCGCTGGCCGGCAGCGTGGCGTTCGGCGCGTTCTGGGCGTTCGCCTGGCAGCCGCGGCTCGCCGAGCACCTCTCGAGCAAGGCGATGTTCGAGACCTATCGCGCGCTGCGCGGCCCGGGCGATCCGCTCGTCATCATGGGCGAGCACGGTCACGCGCCCCTCGCGTACGCGGACGCGACCCCCGAGAAGGCCCAGACGCGCGAGCAGGTCGTCACGGCGCTCAAGCGCGACACCCGCGTGTTCGCGGTCGCACCGCAGAGCGAGCTGTGCGCGCTGCACCGCGAGATCGGCGAGAAGCCCTACTTCGTGATCGATGACCGCAACACGCGCAACCTCCTGCTCTCGAACAAGCTCGACGGCACGACCGACAAGAACCCGCTCGCCTCGATGATCGCTCATCAGGAGCCGCGACAGATCCGGCAGCGCCCGAAGGGCCGCGTCGTCTGGGACAACCGGATCGAGCTGCTGGGCTGGGACATCCCGGCGAAGGTCGGGCGCGGCGAGCGCTTCGAGGTCACCGTCTACTACAAGATCCTCCAGCCGGTCGGCGGCAACTGGACCGCGATCATGCACTTCGATGGCGCGATCCGGTTCTCCGGAGATCACAAGCCCATCAAGGACCGCTGCCCGACGTCGACCTGGCAACTCGGCGACTACATCATCGACCGCCACACCGTGGTCGCCGGCGGCCGCGGGCATCCACTCGGTAAGTACGATCTCTGGATCGGCTTCTTCACCGGGTCGGCGCCGAACTTCCGGAACATGCCCGTCAGCGCCGCCCCTGGAGACATCCGGGACACCACGGATCGTGTGAAGATCACGAGCGTGATCCTCGATTGACGGCGGTCGCCCGACGGGGCTATGACCCTGACCGCATGGGACCCAAGGCTACAGCCAAGGGCGGGGACGTCGAGGCGACACCAATGAGTGACGCCGAACGGCGCCGGGCACCACGCGTGCTCGTGGACCTCGTGGTCGACTACGCGAGCGAGGAGAACTACCTCTTCGCGTACATCACCGACATCAGCGCGACCGGCATCTTCGTGCGGACGACGACCCCCGAGCAGCCGGGCACGCACCTCAACCTGCGGTTCCAGGTCCCGGTCGCCGCGGCCTCCGGCCCGGCACATCACCCGTCCGCCGGACCGGGCGATCCGGGCGAGCGCAGCCGCGGTCCGATCGAGGTCGAGGGTGAAGTGATCTGGGTGAACCCATACCGGCCCGGCGTGCCTGACAACCTGCACCCCGGGATGGGCATCAGGTTCGTCGGCCTCGACGACGAGCTCCGGCACCAGCTCCTCGAGCTGATCCGGCGCTTCGCATACCTCTCCTAATGTCGATCCTCTGCGGTACTGATCTCTCGGCAGCGAGCGGCGGCGCGCTCGAAGTTGCCGTTGCCCTCGCCGCACAACAAGGCCTCCGCGAGGTCGTGCTCGTTCACGTGGTGGATCCCGCGCTCCAGATCGCGGGCGGCTCGGCGGCAACCCGCGAGCAAGCGCTCGAACAGGCGCGCGGCGAGCTCGAGGCCCAGGCCACCGCGTACGCGACGCCCACCGTGGCGGTCCGCACCGAGCTCGTGCTCGGCCCGCCGGACCAGACGCTGGTCGGGCTCGCCGAGACCGAGCACAGCCACCTGATCGTGATCGCCGCACGTTCTACCAGCAGCAAGCTGCTGCGGCTCGGGACGACGTCGATGGACATCATCACGCGCAGCCACGTCCCGGTGCTCGTGATCCGCGATCCCGCGCCGTGGCTCGGGTTCGCGCGCGGCGAGCGGCCGCTCCGCCTGCTGCTCGGCATGGACGACTCGACGACCTGCGATCTCGGCGTCCAGTGGACGCACGCCCTGCGCAAGCTCGGGCGGGTCGACGTCGTGCTCGGCGCGATCTACTACCCCGACGAGACCTCCGACCACTACGGGCTGACGCGCGGCACGCACGTCGATCGGGATCCGGAGATCGAGCGGCTGATGACGCGCGATCTGCTGCGCCGGTTCGGCGAGACCGAGAACGTCGTCGCGATGCCGCGCCGCGGCCTCGGCCGCATCGGTGATCACGTCGTCGAGCTCGCGCGCGAGGAGCAGGTCGACGTCATCGTCGTCGGCACGGCGCAGAAGACGGGCTTCGGGCGGCTCGGCTCGGTGTCGACCGTGATCGTCAACGACGCCTCGCAGTCGGTGCTCTGCGTGCCGCCGCAGGCCGACGTCCCGACGCAGCTCGTCCCGGTGCTGCGGGTCTCGCTGGTCGCCACGGATCTCTCGCAGTTCGCCAACCGCGCGGTCGCCTACGCCTTCGCGGCGATCGAGCCCGATGGCGAGGTCCACATCGTCCACGTCGTCAAGAACGACGTCGCGATCGACCAGGCCGAGGTCACGAAGTCGCTCGTCGCGCTGACTCCCAGCGGCGCCAAGCAGACCGTGACCGCCCACGTGGTCCACGGCGACGACGCCGCCGCCACGATCGCGCAGTGCGCGGCGCGCCTCGGCGTCGACGTGATCTGCATCGCCTCGCACGGCCGTTCGGGGATCTCGCGCGCGCTGGTCGGCTCCGTCGCCGACCGGCTGCTGCGCGCGACCCGCCTGCCCGTGCTCGTGCTGCGCCCAGGCTGAGAGGACGCGACGCCGACGATCGGATCGAATCGAATCGGATCGGATCGGATCGGATCGGGAGAGCGGATCTGGAGCAGGAGCGGCAGGCACGACAGCAACCGCCACGGCCACGGGCCTTCTCCGTCGCCCTCTCCTGATCAAAAACATCCGAAAACCGGAGCGTGGGGTCGAGGCGTCAGCGCGCTGACGCCTCGATCCCACGCTCTGGTTTTCGGATTTGGTTTTTCATTGGGGTAGAGGATCGCCGCGTCCCTTAGTCACTCGCTGATTCATCGGACACGTCCTTCTCCACGGCACTCGCGCAGAGTCGCGCGGTGGCGGCGGTGTGAGCGATGTCTCCGGTTTGGACCTGGCGCGGCGGCGGGTGTGACTATCGGCGCATTCAAGTTGACAACTGGCCGCCGCGGACGGATGGCACCGAACCGGCACGATCAGCATGGCCTCGGTTCCGGGCGCGCGTTGAGAGCACCTCGGGGCAAAATCCAGATCGCGATGGGTCAAGCGGTCGCTCCGACGGTCACCGCCGGCGCACGAACGTACGCATGGTCTGGCCGGCTACCGTCTTGAAGACCGTGGGTCGCGGTGCGCCCTCGTCACCCGCGATGAAGACGAAGTGGTCGCCGTCGAGGATGTAGCTGGCGGGCAGCTGCTTGCCCATGTCCGGACCCATCGAGTCGATCCAGGTGATCGACTTGGGGATGGTCGACGCATCGATGGTGAACGCGCCTGCCAGCACCAGGGTGCCGTCGATCGCACGAACCGCGAAGGTCGTGCCGGCGATCGTGGTGAGCGCACCAGCGGCCCCCTCCATATCGGGTGGGTTGGCGACACCGTCCGCCTCGAGAGCGACCTGGTCCCAGAAGCCCTGCAGGGCCGCGACATCACGTTCGGAGGCTTCATCCATGGTCTGCAGCGCGAATATGCATCAGAGCGCTGTCGACCGACGCTCGCCCGCAGCCCTCGATTCCCCTGCTCCGGCGGTGCCTGCGCCTACGCACGCCGCCGTCGCGCGCGCACCCCGACAGCGTTGATGAGCCGACGCTCTTTGCCGGACGGGGTGGCGCGCGCGGTCGCGCGAGCGATCAGCGGAGCTCGCGCGAGACTGACTTCAGCTTGAGGAGGCCGCGCACCTCGAGCTGACGGATGCGCTCGCGCGTCAGGTTCGTCACCAGCCCGACCTCGTCGAGCGTGATGCCGCCGCGCTCGGCAACGTCGAGCGCGCAGGTGTCGCGGAGCTCCCAGACCTCGAGGTCGGGGAAGTTGATCTTGATCGACCCGGTCTCGGGGTTGATGTCGAGATAGAGGTGGTGCTTGCACGCGACCCACGGGCAGGGTCGCTGCTCGGCGCCGCACTCGGCGCGCGTCTTGGGCCGGGCGATGTCGACGGGCGGATACGCGCGCGCGCCGGCCTGGAGCTCGGCGCGGGTCAGGCGCTTGAGCGCGATCGTCTTGCTGCGCGGGCGGGTCCGGCGGCGGTGGCGGCGGTGCTTGGCGCTCGTCTCCGGAACGTCGCCGTCGACAAGCGCGAGCCCGTCGTCGCGAAGTCCCGAGCTCGTGGCCTCGTCCTGGAACACACCCTCACCCTGTTCGGCGCTCATGAATGTCGTCTCTCCCTCGAATGCCTGAAGCGGCGGCTGGGACTGGCGCGGCACGAGATCGGTCGTCCAGTCAAGCTCACCCTATTCCTCTCGTGATCAACCACGCAATGTGCGCCTTTGACATTTGTGCGGAGAAGATCTCGGCGAATTCAAGTTCTGCAGGTGCGATCTTGTGCGACAACGCGATCGCGATGGGGGCGCGACGAACGTGGGGTGGTGCACGCGCGGGCGCAGGTCGGCCGCCGCGCGGTGCGCGCTCGAGCGAGCCGCACCAGGTGCGTCCCGTCGTCGGTGCGCACCAGGCGATCCACATCACGACGCGCGTGGTCGCGGCGGTCGGCAGCCTGCGCCAGCCGCCGGCCCGCCGCGCGATCGAGCGCGCGCTGCACACCTCACTCGCGCGCTCCGACTTCCGGATCGTGCACGTCGGCACGCGCGGCACGCAGGTCGAGCTGATCGTCGAAGCCCACGATCGCTACGCGCTCGCGCGCGGCATGCAGGGTTTCCAGGTCTCCGCGGCGCGCTACCTCAACGCCGCCAAGGCACGCCGCGGCACCGTGTTCCCGGACCGCTACCGCGCGCGAGTGCTCGGCTCGCGTGCCGCCGTCCGCCTCGCCCTGGGGCGGCTCCGTGACGCCCGCCCCTGGCGACCTGCCTCGCCGGAGACCCCGGTGCTGCGCGGCTCGGTCGGACGCGGCTCGGTCCGGCGCAGCTGACCCGGCGGACGATCTGTTGCGACATCCGTCGAGGCCCCCGGTCTCCCCCGATAGCCGCCGAGCTCAGGCGGTCTGGAGGATCGAGTTCAAGCGCGCGTGCCAGGAAGCAGTCGAGGCGCTCGACGATCGCGCGCGCCTGATCCTCCGGCAGCACATGCTCGACGGGCTCGGCATCGACCAGCTCGCCCGTCAGCACGCCGTGCATCGGGCGACCGCGGCGCGCCGGATCGAGGCCGCGCGCGAGGACGTCCTCGGCGGCACGCAGCGCGCATTGGTGCGCAGCCTCCGGCTCAGCTGCGGCCAGCTCGCCAGCGTGATCCGCCTGATCCGCAGCGGGCTCGACGTGAGCCTGCCGCGCGTGCTCGGGTCCTGATCCGCCCCGCCTGCCCGGCCCGATGGACGCCGAGCAATTTCATGCAGTTCCGCGAAAGTTTGCGACGGTGGAACGAGGTCCCCGTACTCGTGCATGCACCAGTGCTTCATTCTCATCTGCGCGCTCGCCGTCGCCTGCGGTGGTGACGAGGGTTCGATCATGCCGGGCGATCAGAGCTTCGATCCCCCGCCCGAGCAGCAAGGCACCGGCAAGCCCGGCGACGCGACCTCGGTCACGTGCTCGGAAGCGAAGGACTGCGACTACTGGTACTGCCGCTGCGAGGACGGCGCGGTCGTCAACAGCGCCTTGTGCGTGAACGGCTTCTGCATGAACGCGGCCGCGGCCTGCCCGCGCGCGTGCGAGTACTTCGACCACGGCGCGTGGACCGGTCAGGCCGGCGGCGGTCCCGGCACCACGCCGACGCCCCCGACGTGTGGCGGACTCGGCTCCGACAAGCTCGCGTGCGACACGTGCCTGCGCGACCAGTGCTGCGACGAAGCGCGCACGTGCGGCACCAACTCGTCGTGTCTGAGCTACTGGGACTGTGTCCTCGCCTGCGATGGCAGCCCGTCCTGTCAGCTGCAATGCGATGACGCATATCCGACCGGCGCCGCGCCGTACGAGGGCCTGCGCGACTGCCTGCTCGACAGCTGCTACGCGCAGTGCGTGGGGGAGCTATGAAGCGGGCGCTGCTGATCGCGATGGCCGCGTGTGGCGGCACCGGCGACGCCAGCGTCGACGCCTCGACCACGATGCCCGACGGCTCGATCGCGCCAGGCGATGGCACGCCGACCGCGCCCGACGCGGGGGTCCTCATGCCTGACAGCATGGCCCCGCCGGGCAAGCGCGTGTTCGTGTCGAGCCTGCGCTACTCCGCCGATCTCCGGAGCGCGGGCGGCAAGCCGACCGGCCTCGCCTCCGCCGACGCGATCTGCCAGACGCTCGCGGATGCGGTGCGGCTCGGCGGCACCTTCCGCGCGTGGCTTTCGACGACGACCGTCCACGCGATCGATCACATCACCGGTGACGGCCCGTGGTACCGGATGGATGGCGCACTCGCGTTCCCGAATCGCGCGCGGCTCGGCACGACGCCGCTCGTGCCGATCTCGATCGACGAGCAGGGTGGGACGCCGGACCCGTTCTACGAGGCCTGGACCGGGACGGCGCTTGGTGGCTACCGCGCGCCCCTCGGGTCGCGGCAGAGCGTGACGTGCGTGGACTGGACGTCGACCGTCGACAGCACGCTGATCGGCGGCGTCGTCGGTGACATCGATGCGAACGGGGCGTCGTGGACCAACCTGGCGACCGGGTATTGCTCGCCGTTCAGCCGCCGCCTGTACTGCTTCGAGCAGTGACTACTCGCGTGACAGCGACGCCTCGAGGCGGCTGGCGATGAGTGCGAGCACGTCGTCGAGATCGGTGCTCGCGGAGAGCTCGTCGCGCAGCGCCGCGCGCGTCTCGGTGACGAGCTGCTGGCGGACCTTAGCGAGCCAGCGCGCGACCGTCGCGCGGTGCGAGCCATACAGCTTCGCGAGCTCCTCGAGGCTCAGCCCGTCGAGGTGATGGCGGCGCACGAGGTCGCGATCGTGGAGCGACAGCCGCGCGAACGCGGCCCTGAAGCAGCGCTTGAACGCCACGAGGTACGCCGTGCGCAGCATCGCCAGCTCCGGCTCGGTCGTCGCCACGACGCGATCGACGAGCAGGTCGTCGGGGACCTCGCGCACGCGCAACAGCTCGACGCCGTCGCGATACGCGATGACGCGCAGCCAGGCCGCCAGCGGCGCCTCACCCGTGAACGCCGCGAGCACCGGGGCACCACCGCTGCTGCGCCCCAGCCACAGCTTCTCCGCCATGCGACCCGCGATCTCGTCGGCGGCCGCGCTATCCCCACCGAGCCGCCGGGCGGCGGAGGTCGCGGCGGCGCGGATCAACGCTTCGATCGAGCGCACCGCGTCGGGATCGCGGGCGAGCGCGGCAGCGACGAGCTGCTGGTCGGTCACGGGGCGTCCACCGGCGCACGCACCTTCGCGATCCACGCGCGGACGCTCGGCAGGTACGGACGCGCCCGCTCGGGGTGCTGCTCGAACGTCGCGACGGCACGGCGGAGCAGCCCGAGCGCGCGCGCGCGCTTCGTCGGCCAGAGCGCCCGCGCCAGCGTGAACTGCGTATCCGCGATCGCGACCGGTTCGTCGCCGATCTTCTCGCGCAGGGTGAGCGCGGCCTCGAGCTCGTGGATCGCTTCTGCGTGCTTGCCGCGGGCGAGCAGTGCAGAGCCCAGCGCCGTCCGGATCACCGCGACGTGGGGGCTCTCGGGCATCTTCAACATCCCCGCGAGTGCGGGCCGCAGCGCGGCCTCGGCCGCGGCGGCATCGTGGCGGGCGAGTGCCCAGATCCCGAGGTTCGCGCGGATCGACAGCGCGAAGGGATGGTCGGCGCCGTGGGAGCCGATGACGATCGCGAGCGCCCGCTGCGCGACCTCCTCGGCTCGCGGGTACGCGTGCCGCTCCGCGGCGAGGTTCGCGATCGAGAGCAACGCCTTCGCGGTCTCGGGATGCTGTGGTCCCCGCAGCTGCTCGGCGAGTGCGAGGGCGCGCGCCGCGTGGACCTCGGCCTCGTCGAGCTGGCCGCCCATCGCGAGCGTGTGCGCGAGGCCGTGGTGGCTGATCATCGCCGGCGCGCTGGCCTCACCGTGGGTCGCGATCTGGATCGCGAGCGCCTCGCGTCCGTGGCGCAGCGACGCCTCGAGCTCACCGAGCTCCAGCTCGCGCGCGGCGAGCGCGTTGAGCGAGTCGGCGTAGCTGGGATGATCGGAGCCGAACATCTCGCGATCGCGGTCGGTGGCCTCCTGGGCTGCCTGGCGTGCACCCTCGAGGTCGCCGAGCATCGCGAGCACGACCGCGAGGTTGGCCAGCGAGGCGGCGACCTCGGGACCCGCCGGATTTATCGCGCGCAGGATGCCGAGCGCCGTCGTGTAGTGCCCCTGGGCGGCCGCGAAGTCGCCGCGCTGCTTCGCGACGAGGCCGAGCGTGTTCTCGAGCCGCGCCCGCGTCGGCTCGTGGTGGGCACGCCCGACCGCAGCTTCGGCAGCGCGACGCGCGGCGCCGAGCTCCTCGGCCTTCGCCTCGCCACCCGCGCCCAGCAGGTAGAGCTGCAGCATCCACGCCTTCGCCTCGAGCTCGTCGAGGCGTGCGGCCGCGGCGCTCGCGATCGTCTCGTCCGCGAGGCGCCGGCTCTCGGCCGCGTCGCCTGCGCGCTCGAGCAG
>JALZOI010000871.1 GCA_030857245.1 Myxococcota bacterium | reverse complement strand
CGCCTGCGCCTGGACGAACGGATCGCGCGACGCGAGCCACGTCCGCGCATCGGCGATCAGGTGCGCGTCGCCCGAGCGCGCGAGCTGTGCGAGGGCGCGGATCGCGAACACGCGGTCGTCGCCATCTCGCTGCCGCGCGTGGGCGAGCAGCGCGGGCACGCCGTCGCGATGCTTCGCGCAGCGCAGCACCTCGATGACGCCGAGCCGGACGCCGGCGTGCTCGTTGCCGAGCCCGGCCGCGAGCGCATCGAGCTCCGCGGGCGACAGCTCGCCGGCCGCCTCCGCCGCCAGCTCGGCGCGGGCCTTGAAGTTGGCGTGCTCCAGCTTGCGAACCAGCCCGGCGAGATCGACCACGCGCCCTCCCCGCTCAGTGATGGTGATCGTCGCTGCCGGTGTAGAGCGTGCTGCCGGCTTCCTTGAACTCGGCCGCCTTCGCGGCGAGCCCTGCCTCGACCTCCTGCTTGGCCGCCATCTCGCGGACCTCGCCGGTGATCTTCATCGAGCAGAACTTCGGGCCGCACATCGAGCAGAAGTGCGCGCCCTTCGCGCCCGGCGCCGGCAGCGTCTCGTCGTGGAAGTCCTTCGCCGTGTCGGGATCGAGCGACAGGTGGAACTGGTCCTGCCAGCGGAACTCGAAGCGCGCCTTGCTGAGCGCGTCGTCGCGGAGGTGCGCGCCCGGGTGGCCCTTCGCGAGGTCGGCCGCGTGCGCCGCGATCTTGTAGGCGATCACGCCGTCCTTGACGTCGTCGCGGTTGGGCAGCCCGAGGTGCTCCTTCGGCGTCACGTAGCAGAGCATCGCCGTGCCGAACCAGCCGATCATCGCGGCGCCGATCGCGCTCGTGATGTGGTCGTAGCCCGGCGCGATGTCGGTCACGAGCGGGCCGAGCGTGTAGAACGGCGCCTCTTTGCAGATCTTGAGCTGGAGGTCCATGTTCTCCTTGATCTTGTGCATCCCGACGTGGCCGGGACCCTCGATCATCGTCTGGACGTCGTGCTTCCACGCGATCTCGGTGAGCTCGCCGAGCGTCTCGAGCTCCGCGAGCTGCGCGCGATCGTTGGCGTCGGCCGTCGAGCCCGGGCGCAAGCCATCGCCGAGCGAGAACGCCACGTCGTACTTCTGCATGACCTCGCAGATCCGCTCGAACTCCGTGTAGAGGAAGTTCTCCTTGTGGTGCGAGAGGCACCACTTCGCCATGATCGAGCCGCCGCGCGACACGATGCCGGTGACGCGGTTCGCGGTGTACGGGATGTACGGCAGCCGCACGCCCGCGTGGATCGTGAAGTAGTCGACGCCCTGCTCGGCCTGCTCGATCAGCGTCTCGAGGAACAGCTCGATCGTCAGCTTCGCGGGGTCGCCGTTGACCTTCTCGAGGCACTGGTAGATCGGCACCGTGCCGATCGGCACCGGCGAGTTGCGGACGATCCACTCACGGGTCTCGTGGATGTTGTCGCCGGTCGACAGGTCCATGACCGTGTCGGCGCCCCACTTGACGGCCCACCGCAGCTTGTCGACCTCCTCGCCGATCGTCGACGACACGGCGGAGTTGCCGATGTTCGCGTTGATCTTCACGAGGAAGTTCCGGCCGATGATCATCGGCTCGGACTCGGGGTGGTTGATGTTCGCGGGCAGGATCGCGCGGCCGCGCGCGAGCTCGTCGCGGACGAACTCGGGCGTGCAGCTCTCGCGGAGCGCGACGAACTTCATCTCCTGCGTGATGATGCCGCGCCGCGCGTAGTGCATCTGCGAGCGGTTGCCGCTGTCGCCATCGCGCATGCGCGCGTCGATCCACGGCTTGCGGAGCTTCGGGAGCCCCTGGTGCGGATCGATGCCGTGCGGACCGGAGGTATCGTAGACGTCGAACGACGGCTCGCCGCCCGACAGGTGGATGCGGCGGACCGGCACCTTCAGGCCGTCCGCCTCGACGTAGACCTTCTCCGACGCGGGGAAGCCCTCGATCGCGGGGAGGTTCGCGACGGGATCGGGGCCGAGCTGGGGCAGCGTGCGCTTGCCGCCGTTGCCGCCGTTGCGTGGATCGTTACCGGTGGAGCCGCTGTCGCTCATCGCTGCCTCCCTACGCGAGCATTACCTCGATCAGGTTAGGGGTCGTGCTGTCGCACCTCTCAGCCTCTGTCGAACCATCTCGAAGAAGCTCCCCCGTGCTTATTTGCGTGTGGTTCTCAGCGCGGACCCTACCCGACTCGACGGGGCAACGCTACCGAGGATCCGACGATGCTGATAAGGTCATCCCGTGACCGCCGCGCAGAGTTTCGGGCGCTACCGCGTCACCGGGGTGCTCGGCAGCGGTGCGATGGGCGACGTCTACGCCGCCGTCGACGAGGTGCTCGGCCGCGAGGTGGCCGTGAAGACGCTCAAGGGCGGCTCGTCGGGGCTTGCCGCGCGGATGCTCGATGACCGGTTCCGCCAGGAGGCGCGCGCGATCGCGTCGTTCGCGCACTCCGGAATCGTGCAGGTCTACGACATCGATCTGTCGGCCGATCCACCGTACCTCGTGATGGAGCGGGTCGCCGGCCCGTCGCTCAAGGAGCGGCTCGCCGATGGCCCGCTGAGCGAGCGCGAGCTCCGCGCGCTCGGCATCCAGATCGCGAACGCCCTCGCCGCGGCGCATGCCGCCGGCGTCGTGCACCGCGACGTCAAGCCGGCGAACATCCTCGCGGCGGGTCCCGGGGCCTGGAAGCTCGCCGACTTCGGCGTCGCGCACGTGCCGGACTCGGCGCTGACGATGACCGGCCAGTTCGTCGGCTCGCCCGCATACGCGCCGCCCGAGGCGCTGCTGCGCGGGCAGCTCGGTCCGGCGGGCGACATCTACGGCCTCGGCGCGACGCTCTACCAGGCCGCCGCCGGGCGGTGGCCGCG
>JALZOI010000870.1 GCA_030857245.1 Myxococcota bacterium | reverse complement strand
GAGATACGCCGGTCTGGATGCTCCCCGCACAGCCGGATGGCTCGCTCCGCAAATTCGCGCGTGTACTGCTTCGGTCCCTGGCCCATAGATGCTCCTCGTGGAGTCCACGGATTCGGGACCAGGCTAGGCCTTGGCGTACATGGCGGCCTTGGCGGGCCAATCTGCTGCTTCTCCTCCGCTCCTCGTGGCCTCAGCTGTCGCCGTCGGCGGAGCGCTCGAGGATCCCCGACCAGCGGAGATAGAACAGGAGGTACGGATCGGGGAGGACGAGGACCTGGTCGCGCTCGTCCCACTCGAGCGACGGGCCCGTCGCGGCGGCGAGCCCCGACTCGGTGGAGCGCGCGATCTGGCCGAGGGCGACGCAGGTCCGCACGATGCTCGCGCCATCCGGCGGATCGGTGTGCTTGCAGAGCTCGTCGAGGCGACGGCCGAGCTCGGCATACTCGAGCGTGAGGCGCGGCGGATCCATCGCGATCGCACGCATCACGGTGAGGTAGACGTCGCCCTCCTTGCCGTCGCGGTGGACGTACTTCTTGCGCTCGCCAGGCCGCGCCTTCGGGCCGGCGATCAACGAGCGGACCAGCGATCGGAAATCGACGGTGCACGACGTCAGGAACAGGATCTGCTTGCGGGCGGCGTCGTCCAGCGTCACCGCCCGCGGCGGCTCGACGGCCTCGTGGACCTGCAGGTGGTTGCACATCCACAAGCAGATCGACTGCATGAGCTGGGGTGACCCCGCGGCCTCGGTCGCGAACATCGTCAGCGAGGCACTGTCGAGGTGGATCCCGAGGCGCTCGCAGCCGAGCCGCGGGATCTCGAGCAGGTCGCGCCGGTTCCAGTACTCGACGTCGATCGCGAGCACGCGGCCGCGCAGCTCGGGGAGCGCGCGCACGAGGTTGTCCGCGCGATGCGGCACGCTCGCGACGCAGATCCGCACGCCCCGGCTCGCCGCGTCCTTGAGCTGCTGCGCGACGTCCCCCTGGATCGCGGTCGGGATGTAGTGGAAGTCATCGAGCAGCACGGTCAGCTGCTTGCCGGCGAGCTCCTGCACGACCTGCGGCAGCCCCCGGCGGTGCACCGTGGCCTGCATGTTCTCGCTCAGCGCGTTGCCACTCAGCGTCGACGCGCGGGTCGACGCGCCGGTGCCGGCGATCGCGAGGGTGCCGCCGCGCTCCGTGGTCTTGGTGTCGGTCGCGGTGTCGCCCCGGCTCGCGGTCGTCGTGTGTGGCTCGCCGTACCAGTCGAGCACGCGCTCCCACAGCTGATCCGGCTCCCGCACCGACGCGCCGCTCACGGTGATGAGGTTGCCCTCACCGACCACGCGC
This sequence comes from Myxococcota bacterium, assembly GCA_030857245.1. Classification (GTDB taxonomy): domain Bacteria; phylum Myxococcota_A; class Polyangia; order Haliangiales; family Haliangiaceae; genus JABFXX01. The sequence continues at coordinate 1,554 of JALZOI010000870.1, read as the reverse complement.
TGCACGAGCACGGTCTTGCCGGCCTTCGACGGGCCGGACACGGAGGCGATCTGCGTCGACGACTGCGTCCACTGGCGGAGCAGCCGCTCGTGGTGGAGGTCGTCGCGCGGGACGTACGTGTACGTCGGGTACGACGTCGGCGTGAAGACTTCGGCGGCGGACAGGCGCGTCATGCCGCATCATCGCTCACCTCTCTGATCTCCGCCGGACGCCTGGCAGGACGTCGTCGGAAGGGGCTAGCATGGCGCGGCGTGAAGCTCGACCTCGTGGACCCGTACGCCCCCGAGGTCCTCACGATCTGGCGCGAGCTCGAGGCGCGCACGCCGCCGCCCTACTTCCTGTCCTCCGGCTGGATCGAGACCTGGCTCGCCTGCCTGCCCCGCGAGCACGCGCCGCCCCTCGCCGTGATCCGCGACGGCGCCGATGTGGTCGCCGCGTGCTTCCTCGCGCGCCAGCTCGTGGTCCGGCACCACGTGCTGCCGAGCCGCTCGCTCTACGTCAACGTCACGGGGGTCCACCGGCTCGACGAGCTGTGGATCGAGTACAACGGCCTCGTCGGCCGGCAGCTCACGCTCACCGAGCTGGTCGAGGTCCTCCCCGGTGGCTGGGACGAGCTGTACCTGCCGGCGCTCCACGTCGATGCGTTCCCCGGGATCCGCGAGCCCCACCCGCGGCTCCGCGTCAAGCTCGAGCGTGAGGTGCCGGCGTACTACGTCGACCTGGCCCGCGCGCGCCAGCAGGGCTACCTCGCCATGCTGTCGGGCCAGACGCGCAGCCAGGTCCGGCGCGCGCAGCGCGAGGCCGGCGCGTGCACCGTCGAGGTCGCGCGCGACGTGCCGCACGCGATCGACATCTACGGCGAGCTCTGCGAGCTCCACACCGCGCAGTGGCGCGCCAAGGGCAAGCCCGGCGCGTTCGCGGATCCGTGGTTCGATCGCTTCCACCGCCGGCTGATCACCGAGCGGTTCGCCCACGGCGAGATCCAGCTGCTCCGCGTGCGCGGCACCGTCGGCACGATCGGCTGTCTCTACAACCAGGTCCATCGCGGACGGGTGCTGCAGTACCAGAGCGGGATGGCGACGTTCGCGAACGCGCACCTCAAGCCGGGGTTCGTGTGTCACGCCGCCGGCATCGAGCATGCGGCGGCCGCCGGGCTCGACATCTACGACTTCCTCGGCGGCGACATGCGCTACAAGAAGAGCCTCTCGACGGACGTCAGCTCGCTGGTGTGGGCGCGCGTGCAGCGCCGCCGCGTCCGGTTCGCCCTCGAGGATCGCGTGCGGCAGTGGCGCGATCAGCGTGCAGCCGCGGCCGCGGCCGCGCCGGCAGCGCCCGATCAACCTTCGTCGGTGTAGACGATGGCGAGCTCGTCCATCAGCTCGTAGAGCCGCGCGCGATGGAGCCCGAGCGCGCGGGCCGCGACGTTGACGTCGTGGCGCGCACGCCCGAGCGCGGCCTCGATCGCGGCCTTGTTCAGCGGCGCGAGCGCCGGCTCGGTCTTGCGCTCCACCGCGGTGGGCGGCCCGATGGCCCCGGTCGTGAGGCCCGCGGTGG
>JALZOI010000247.1 GCA_030857245.1 Myxococcota bacterium | reverse complement strand
CATCCGAGCCGTCGGCGGCCCGCACCGCCTCGACGGCGACCCAGCTCGTCCTGCCCGCGCCGGCGACGTCGACGGTGTGGACGCCGGCGCCGACCAGCGCGCGCGCGGCCTCGACCGACAGCCCGCAGCCGGTCTCCTTGACGATCACCGGGACCGGCGACGCCTCGACGATCCGGGCGATCGCGGCGATCACGCCGCGGAAGTCGCGGTCGCCGGCCTCCTGGATCAGCTCCTGGCCGGGGTTGAGGTGGATCGCGAGGGCGTCGGCACCGATCCGCTTCGCCAGCTCGATGACGCGGGCCGGGCCCATCGCCAGGGCCTGCACCGCGCCGACGTTGCCGAACAGGACGACGTCGGGCGCGACGTCGCGGACCTCGTAGCTGGCCGCGAGCTCGGGGTACTCGTCCATCGCGCGCTGCGAGCCCACGCCGAACGCGACCCCGGCCGCCTCCGCCGCACGGGCGAGGTCGCGGTTGACCTGCGCCGCCTCGGGCGTGCCGCCGGTCATCCCCGTGATCACGAGCGGCGCCCGCAGCACCTTGCCAGCGAGCGCGGTGGTCAGATCGATGTCGGTCAGCGCGAGCTCGGGCAGCGCCTGGTGGACGAGCTGGACGTGCTCGAGCAGCGTGGTCTTCGCGAAGTCGGCGCGCCCTGACGCGGCAACCTCGAGATGGTCGCTCTTGCGCTTCGCGATCGCCGGTCGGTCGTCGGCCACGTCTGTTCTTACACCACTCGCCCTCGCTGCGCCCCCCGCGGCGCCTGTGACCGCCGCGCCGCCGCTGCAGTTCGCGCGGCCGAGATCACGCCGCCGCCATCCCGTCAGGCGTCCGTGGCGGACTCCTTCGGCCCAAGGTGATTTCCATCGGCGCTGCGCGCCGACAGAAATCGATCGCCGGCCTCAGGCGTAGATGACGTAGATGATGGTGGCCGCCGCGGCGGCGAGGTCGAGGAGAAACCAGGGATCCTTGAGCATCGCCTCCGTGGGGCTCTCGTCCTTGGGCCACCACAGCGCGAGGAACAGGAAGCGCACGATGCCGAGCGCCACGAAGGGCGAGCTGTAGAACAGCCGGTTGGTGCCGAAGAACTCGACGGTGCGGTCGTCGAGGGTGTACGCGACGTACGCCGCGCAGGTGGCGACCGCGAGGAGCAGCATCGCGAGCCGGACCACCGGGATCGAGTAGCCGGCGAGCGCGGCGCGGGTCTCCGCCGACTGCCCGGTGCGCTCGGCCCACGCGAGCTCGTGCGCGCGCTTGCCGAGGCCGAGGAACAGCGCGAGCAGGGCGGTGCAGATCAGGAGCCAGTACGAGGCCGGTACGTCGATCGCCCCACTGCCGCCGAGCACGCGCAGGATGAACCCGCTGGCGATCAACGTGACGTCGACGAACGCGATCTGCTTGAGCTTGATCGAGTAGAGGACGTTCTGGAACAGGTACGCCGCCGCGCACACGCCGAGGCGCCAGTCGAGCAGGAAGCTGCCGGTCAGCGCGGTGACCGCGAGGATCGCCGCCCAGATCAGCGCCGTCCGCTCGCCGAGCGCGCCCGCGGCGATCGGCCGTCCGCGCTTGGTCGGATGCGCGCGGTCGAGGCCGACGTCCCGCACGTCGTTGAACGCGTAGACCGCCCCCGAGAGCGCGCAGAACGCCAGCACGGCGAGGGCGGTGCGGAGGACGAACTCCGGATCACCGAGGTGTCGAGAGAACACCAGCGGCGCGGCCACGAACAGGTTCTTCACCCACTGGTGCGGCCGCAGCGTCTTGAGCAGCGCGACGCCGGGACTCACCCCATCAGTCCTGGGTGGCGTGATCAGGATACTCTTCGACCCACGCCTGGATCTTGCCCTTGGCGCACTCGTCGATCGCGGCCTTGCGACACGCCAGCGTGCGTTCCTGCGTGCAGGCCGCGAGCGCCTCGGGCGCGCAGTCCTTCGTCTTCTCGGTCACACACTCGCCGACGTCGTGCGGCTGGATGTGGCAGCTCGACACCTCGATGAAGAGGATCCGGCAGCGCTCGCGATCGGTGCCGGTGAGCGGATCGCACGTCGCGAGCTGCTTGGTGACCGGCGCGCCGCTCGCGCCCTTCATCGGCTCGCCCGCCTCGTCGACGAGCGCGACCTCGGAGACGACGACCACCGCCTTCTCGAGGTCGTTGACGTCGCCGTTGAGCTCCGCGACGGTCCACTCGGAGATCGCGAGGTGCGCGCACTCGAGCTGCTTCGCGTCCTGCAGCTTGACGCTCGGGATGCATGCGCTCGTGGCGTAGAACAGCTTCTGGCAGTTCGACCGCTGGATCTCGTCCTCGATCGTGGCGCAGTCGCGGTACTTGCGGACGATCGGCTGCCCCTTCGCGTCCTTGAGCGGCGTCCCGATGGCGTCCACCAGCGGGATCTCGGGCATCGAGACCCTGCTCTCGTCGATCCCGTTCTGCGTGATCGTCACGAGCGTGCTGATCTGGCCGGTGCGCTCGCGCATCAAGTTCGGGAGGAACGTGCTGAGCGTCGGGACGTACGTCACGATGCCGAGCGCGACCAGCAGGGTCGCCATGAACGGCAGCGTCGCGCGCATGACGTCGATGACGGGGGTCTGGAACTTGATGCTGGTGATGAACAGGTTGAGCCCGACCGGCGGCGTCAGGTAGCCGACCTCGAGGTTCAGCAGGAAGATCACGCCGAGGTGGTACGGATCGATGCCGTAGACCTTCGCGATCGGCGCGATCAGAGGGAGCACGATCACGATCGCGGAGAAGATGTCCATGATCATGCCGACGACCAGCAGCAGCACGTTCAGCGCGATCAGGAACACGATCTTCGACTCGACGTGCTCTCGCGTCCACGCGACGAGCCGCGTCGGCACGTCCGCGGTGACGAGGTAGTTCGTGAACGCCGTCGAGGCGAGGATGATGATGAAGATGGCGCCGACCATCGCCATGGCCTCGCGGCTCACCGACCACAGGAAGATCGGCTTGAGCATGCGGAGGATGACGACCTCGAGCACGATGACGTAGAGCACCGTGAGCGCGGCGATCTCGGGCAGCGCGAAGCCCTTCGCGAGGCCGAGGATCACGCCGAACGGGATGAACAGCTCGGGGAGCGCGCGGAGGAAGCTGCGGCCGAGCTCGCCGAGCACGAACTTCTGGCGCGGCAGGCGCCACGCCACGATCACCGCGACGAGCGACAGCAGCATCACCGTCAGGAGGCCGGGGATGATGCCGGCCGACAGGAACAGCTTCGTGTCCCACAGCTCCGCGGCCTTCGGATCGCTGACCTGCGTGAGGCCGTAGACCGTGCCGTAGACGAAGAGCGGCAGGGCCGGCGGGAACAGCAACCCGACCGACCCGGTGCCGGCGAGCATGCCCATCGAGAAGTTGCGCGGGTAGCCGTTCTTGACGAGCGCCGGCATCAGCACGCCGCCGAGCGCGACGATCGTGACGCCCGACGCGCCGGTGAACGTCGTGAACAGCGCACACGTCATGATCGTCACGATCGCGAGGCCACCCGGCAGCCAGCCGAGCAGCGCGTTCGCGAACCGGACGAGCCGGTCGGCGGTCCGCGCCTCCGCGAGCAGGTAGCCCGCGTAGATGAACATGGGGATCGTCGAGAGCGTGATCGCCTTGTCGTCGGTCGCGCCGCCGAACATGCTGACGATCATGCCGTCGAACTCGACGGTGAAGCCGCGCGCGAGCGTCATCGCGCCGAGGGCCGCGGCCGCGAGCATGACGCCGAAGAGCTCGGCGCCGCTGATGAACGCGAGGATGATGAGGATGATGAGGATGGCGGTCATGGCTGCCTCTCAGTGCCCCGTCACGATGGGCGCGGGCGGCAGCTTGCCGCGCCGCAGGTAGTCGGCGTCGATCAGCAGGTGCAGCAGCGTGTGCAGGATGATCAGCGCGCTGCCGACCGGGATCATCAGCGCGATCAGGTACGGCGGCACGGTGTGCGAGCCGGGCTCGACCGCGAGCCGCGAGGTCAGGTGGTAGCCGCTGTAGAACAGCAGCGACGTCGCGAAGATCGTGAACAGGCCCATCACGATCCGCAGCCCGAGCCGGCGCCGGGGGCCGACCTTGCGCGAGACGAGGTCCATCGACAGGTGACGCGCCTGGTGACTGGCGAAGGCGGCGCCCGCCATCGCGATCGCGAAGGTGCCCGCGCGCACGACCTCGAACGACCACAGGAAGCTGTGCTGGAAGATCTTGGTTGCCGCGGCCTGGACCACGCCGACGAGGACGATCACCGCGAGCAGGGCGACGACCGTGACCTGCTCGAGCTGGCCGGCGTGGTGATCGATCCGGCGGAGCGTGCCCGCGAACCGACCGTCGTCAGGGAACCGCTCGGGCGTCGCGAGGAGGCTCGACTCCGACGGTCGCACCGCCGGTTCGAGGGCGGCCGACACCTGGCGGGTCGGCGGCACCGAGAGCTCCTCCTTGACGATGCGAGCGTCGCTGCTGTCGGTGTCTGAAGCCGGTGCGCCGGCTCGCGCCTTCGCATCGCCGGTGCCCCCCGGGGCGCCCCCCGGGCCGTCCGATTCGTTGCTCACCGGGCGATGGTAGGGGGCGTGCTCGATCCGCTGCAATCGACCGGCGACGAAATACGAACGCCCGCCGCGGCGAGCGGCGGGCGTCACCCCGGCACGGTGGCGAGGTGTGGTTACTTTTTGCCCTTGGCGCGGAACTCGTCGCGGTACTTCAGCACCATGTCGAGCTCCTCCTTCGAGTAGATCTTGCCGACGAGCTCCTGCTGGACCGTGGCCGCGTTCTTGCGGAACTCCTCCACCGTCGCCGCGGGCGTCGGGACCACGGTCACGCCCTTGCGGCTCATCGTCGACTTGGCGTCTTCGTTCGCCTTGCGGATCGTCTTGCGAAGCTTCTTGCTCGCCGCCTTGCCGATGGCCGTGACCGTCTTCTGATCCTCGGGGGAGATCTTCTTGATGGCGTCCATCGAGACCACCGTCGCGCCGATCGCGAAGCTCATCGGCATCGAGGTCATGTACTTGACCTTCGTGTACCACTGCAGCGCGACGGCCGCGATCGGCGAGCCGTAGCACGCGTTGATGCGACCGGACGTCAGGCTCGAGTCGACCTCGGGCGCACCGAGCGGCACGCCGTTGAGGCCGAGCTTCTTGAACATCGCGCCGACCAGCTGGTCATCGCCCCACATCCACAGCTTCTGCCCCTTGAGGTCGGCGATCGACTCGACCTTGGCCTTCGACAAGAAATAGATCCAGCCGACCTCGCCGCGGTCGTTGAGCTTGAAGCCCTTCTTCTCGAACTTCTTCTGGAAGTACGGCCACATCTTGTCGGCGACGTAGTCGACCTCCTCGGTGGAGTCGAACATCATCGGGACCTCGAGGACGCGGATCGACTCGTCGATCATCGCGAGGCCGACGGCGGTGATCGCCGCACCATCGAGCTGGCCGGCCTTGATCTTGCGGACGAAGTCGCGCTCGTCACCCTGCTGGCCACCCTCGAAGTACTTGAGGGTGACGCGGCCACCGGTCTTCTCCTTGATCTCGGCACTGGCCTTGTCGAGGACCGACATCCACGGGCTCCCGGAGGGCGCGAGCGTCGCGATCCGTAGCTCCATGTTCTCCGCACGAGCGGGGCCCGCTGCGACGCTCATGGCCAGCGCGGCGCTGGCGAACATCCCGAGTAGCTTGATCGTCCTCATTCGAAGAGCTCCTTTTCCTGCTTGAGATAACGGCGCGCCTTGCGATGGGCGACCTCGTTGGCCAGACGCTGCTCGGGCCACACCGACGGTGGGGTCTCCAGCACCTGCTTCAGCTGATCATGGAAGAACTTGCGGTCGTTGTTGGCGAGGCCCACGCGGTACGCCATCAGCGTGCGCGCGAGCAGGAAGCGACCACCGGTGATCGCGAGCGCCTTCTCGAACATGGCGCGGCCCTTGTCGGGGTCGCCGCCCATCGACTTGCCACGCGCGGTGTTGAGCATGCCGAACGCGATGTACGGCAGCGCCTTGTGGCCGATCGCGGCCTCGCACGGGGCCGGTTGCGGCGCGCAGCCCTGGACGTTCGGGCCATCGATCTCGAGGACGCGCCCCAGGATCTGCTCGACCGTGTTGAGGTACGACAGCATCTCGATGCGCGTCAGGTTGTGGTTGATGAGCGAGCCGAGCGCCATGCCGGCGAACATCATCTGGAACCGCTGGTTCGCGCCCGTCTCCTTCACGAGCTTCGTGACCACGTCGGGGGCCTCGAAGATCTCTGTCTTCCAGCGGTCGCCGAGCATCGTCAGCGCGTAGTTCAGGCAGCGCGTGAAGATCTTGCTCGAGCGCTCGTTGTGATAGTCGATCGCCTCGATGTCCTTGCGGAACTTCGCGGCCTCCCAGTCATCCTCCACGAACGCGGTGCCGTACTGGCAGTAGCCCTCCGTGAGGATCGACAGGAGGTTCGGGTCGGCGGGCGCGTTGATCCAGAAGCTCTCGACGGTCTTGAGCGCGCCGGGGATCGCCTGGCGCGCCATCTCGTAGTCCGACTCCATCTGGAGCGACTTCTGACCGCGCTTGAGGATCTTCGGGGTGGTCTTGAGCGCGAGGTTCTCGCCCGTGCTGTACGGACCGCAGCCCGCGACGAGGACGCACGCCGTGACCGACGTCATGATCAACCTGGAGAGCACGAAAGCTAGGCGCATGGACCGATGGTTTCCCTTCGACGTTGCTGCGGGTCCGGCATTCACTGCGCACCCCTGGACCGCACGATGTGTCCCGGACGCTAAGTCACTGAAGTGCCGGTAGTCAATCATGGGAGGGTGCTAGAGTCCCCGACCATGAGGCCGGTGCTCGGGCTCGGGATCGGGGTCCTCGCGGTCGCGCTCGGCGTCGCCGCCTGCGATGCCGGCCGACCGTTCTCGCAGCGCCGGCGCGACCCGGGAGCGCTCGTCGTGGCCCAGGCCGCCGACGTCCTCGCCCTCGACCCCGTGCAGGTGACCGACAGCGAGTCGATCGAGGTGGGGACGTTGCTGTTCGAGGGCCTGGTCCGCTGGAAGCCGGGCTCCACCGATGTCGAGCCGAACCTCGCGACGTCGTGGGAGGCGTCGCCCGACGGCAAGCGCTGGACGTTCCGGCTGCGGCCGGGAGTGGTGTTCCACGATGGCACCCCGCTCGATGCGGCGGCGGTCGCCTTCTCGTTCGCGCGGCTGCTCGATCCGCGCCATCCGAACTACCTGGGCGATCGCGGCGTCTACTGGCGCTCGCTGCTCAAGGACGTGACCTCGGTGACGGCGCTCGACAGGTCCACGGTCGAGATCGTGGTCGCCCGGCCGTACGCGCCGCTGCTCGGTGACCTGGCGATGTACCCGATCGTCTCGCCCGCGGCGGTCACCGCGCGCGGCGACACGTTCTGGCAGCACCCGGTCGGGACCGGGCCGTTCGCCTTCGAGGCCTGGACGCCGGGCGAGTCCGTCGTGGTGCGCCGGTTCGCCGCCTACTGGGGCACGCCGGCGCTGCTCGAGCGCATCGTGTTCCGCGTCGTCGTCGATGCGCGGCAGCGGCTGATCGACCTCGAGTCGGGCTCGGTCGACATCGCCATGGCGATCCGCCCCGACGAGCAGTCCTTCGTCGAGCTCCACCCGGATCTCTCGCTCGAGCACACGCCGGGGAACGACGTCAGCTACCTCGCGTTCAACGTGCAGCGCACGCCGTTCGACAACCGCGAGGTCCGGCGCGCCGCGAACCACGCCATCAACAAGGAGCCGATCATCAAGCTCGCGTTCCAGGGTCGGGCGGTCGCGGCGGATGGCCCGCTGCCACCGACGCAGTGGGGCTATCACCGGCCGGCCATGCGCTACGCGTTCGATCCGGTGCTCGCGCGCAAGCTGCTCGCCGCGGCGAGCGCGGCCGGCCACTTCGACGCGACGAAGCAATACAAGCTCTACGCGCCGTCCACGCCGCGGCCGTACCTGCAATCGCCGGAGCGCGTCGCGCGCTTCCTCCAGGCAGCGCTCGAGCAGGTCGGCATCCAGACCCAGCTGTTCCTCAATCCGTACCAGGAGCATCGCGCGGCCGTCGAAGCGGGCCTCCACGACCTCGCGCTGTTCGGCTGGATCGGTGACACCGGCGATCCCGACAACTTCCTCTACGTGCTGTTCCACTCGGACAACGCCGCGGTCGACTCGGCGAACAACATCGCGTTCTACCGGGACCCCGGCGTCGATCGCATGCTGATCGAGGCGCAGGGCACGGTCGACGCGGTGACGCGGACGGGCCTCTATCGCGCGATCCAGGACCGGATCGCCGAGGACGCGCCATGGGTGCCGATCGCGCACAGCGAGTATGTCGTCGCGACCCGCGCCGAGCTCAAGGGCGTCGTGCTGTCGCCGCTCGGCCACCCGGTCTACGCGCGGATCTCTCGCCGCGAGGCGCGATGACCGAGCGAGGCGCCGATCGAGCCGCCGATCGAGCCGCGGGCAGATCCTCCGATCGCATGCCGCGGCTCGCGACGCCGACGCCGCCGCAGCTCCGGCTCCGGCTGCGCACGAAGCTGGTCGTCGCGATGCTGTTCGCGGCGCTCGTGCCGGTGGTGATCGTGGCGCTGCTCGCGACGGGCGTGATCCTGTCGAGCCTCGAGGGCGGCCTCCGCGAGGACGCGGATCGCCAGCTCACGGTCGGGCTCAACCTCGTGCTGCGCTCGGTCGAGCGACTCGGCGACGAGTGCGTGCAGCTCTCGGAGTCGGCCGAGCTGGCGACCGCGATCGCGAGGCGCGACCTCGCCGCCGTCGAGAGCTGGCTCTCCCACGAGGCCGCGCACGTGCCGTCAGCGCGGCTCCAGCTGATCGACGACGACTCCCAGATCGTCCTCGACCGCACGATCGGCGGGGCGGTCACGCGGTTCGTCGGGGTCGGCGTCACCTCCGATGATCCGGCGATCACGGCGGGCCGGGCGTGGACCCGCGGCGTCTCGCTCGTGACGATCGACGACCGCGTGATCGTGCGCGCGATGTCGCCGATCGTCGACGCCAGCCTCACGCTGCGCGGCGTCGTCGTGCTGTCGATGCCGCTCGACGGCGACTTCGCCGACAGCATCAAGGGCGCGCTGTCGGCCGACGTCATGCTCGGCGGGCCCTCCGGTCAGCTCGCGGTGACGTTCCGGTCGGCGCTCGGCCGGCGCGGCGAGGCCGTGACGCTCGGGCCGCGCGACCGCGCCAACGTGCTGCGCGGCCACCGGTTGATCCGCGATCTCGATCTCGACCGCGGCGGCGACACCGTCGGGCACTACAAGCTCGCGGCGACGGCGCTGTTCGACAGCAAGGATCAGCCGGTCGGCGTGATCGGGGTGGCCGTCGATCGCGAGCCGCTCGCCGCCACCAAGCGGCTGGCGGTGCGCACGCTCGTGGGGGGCGGGCTCGCGGCGCTCGCCTTCGCGCTCCTGCTCGCGCAGCTCCGCCTCGTCGATGCCGCCGGCGAT
>JALZOI010000246.1 GCA_030857245.1 Myxococcota bacterium | reverse complement strand
CTGCCCGTCGCCGAGATCCTCGCCATCCTGCTGCAGCCGGTCGACGACCGACTCGGGCACCGGCGCGGTCATGACGCCAAGGAGCAGCAGCTGCGCGCGCTGTTCGATGCGCTGTCGCCGCTCGCGGCGTGGACGCTGCGCGGTCGCCTCGCGAACCCCGGCGCCGGCGATCCGCTCGCCTGCTTCGCGCGGCTGGTCGTCGAGCGGCGCGGCCGTCTGCTCACGTTTCTCGACGACACCCGGCGGCGCGCGGCCGTGCGCCATGCCGCGACCGCTGCCGCGGCGCGTTGAGCGGCTCGCAGGATCGCGCTTCGGATCAGCGCTCGGCGTCCGACGCGCCCACGTTCCACCGCTCGACGTGCTGCGTGAACTGCTCGACGATCTCCCGCTTGCTCACGACCCCGTCGCGTACCAGCTGCTCGAGTCGGTCCCAGGGCAGGTCGCGGTCGAGCTTCCGGTTGCCGTGCACGAAGTCGTTGAAGGCGTCCGTCACCGCCTGCAGGACCAGCTCGCGTTCGGTCTCTCGCGAAGCCATCGCTCGAGCGCTACGGCACTTCGTCGGCGCCGATGTCGGCGGGCAGCGTGCGGCGCTGGCCATCGATGTCGATCGCGGCATCGCCGGTCAGGGTCGCGGCCGGATCCGCGGCGTCCAGCGCCGGGCTGTTCGGCGACAGGTGCAGGTTGTTCATCAGCTTGTCGACGAACAGCGGATCGCCGCCGATGTTTCCCGTCCCCACGGGGGTCCCGGGATCGATGAGCGAGTACTCGTGCATGCACGCACCACCGTGCTGCATCGTGTTCGTCACGGTGCCGTTGCCGTGCAGGATGTTGTTGCGAGCGACGAAGTTGCTGACCGCGCACTGCAGTGCCGTGCCCTGCGCGTTGATCGTCTTGTTGCGGGTGAAGCTGTTGAACTCCAGGCGGTTCTGCGCGCTCGGCGCGGTCTGGATGTTCATGCCGCCGACCGTCGCGACGTCTCCGCCGTTGTTCGAGAACACGTTGCCGACGACGCTGAACGTGCCACCCGCGATCTGGATCCCTCCGCCGGCGTTGTCGAGGACCTGCGACCGCACGAGCGTGAAGCTGCCGCCGGTGATCTGCGCAGCGAGCGCCGTGTGGCCCTTGAGTGTGACGCGCTGGAGCCGGAGCCGCTGGGTCCCGCCGCTCGGCATCGAGACGCCGGTGCTGCCAGTGCTGCCGCTGGCGATCTCCAGGCCCTCGATCGTGACGTTGCTGCTGCCCTTGACCTCGATGACCGCGCCGCTGCCGGTCTTCGTCAGGCGCGCGCCAGGCGCCGCGATCAGCGTCACGGTGGTGGCGCCGTCGAACACGACCTGCTCGTCGAGCATCCCCGTCACCTTGACGTACGGCTTGCTCTTCGCGACCGCCACCATGATCCGGGCGCACGGCATCGCGAGCGTGCACGCACCACCGTCGTTGCCGGTGAGCGGATCGACGTAGGCGACATCGCCGACCGGCGCGCACTGGCCGTCGTCGAGGCACGCCTTCGACGGACACTCGTCGTGCGCCGTGCACTTGTTGCACGTGTTCATGGCGACGTTGCAGACCGGTTCGGCGCCCGGGCAGTCGGCGCTCTCCAGACACTGGACGCACGTGCCCGGCGGCTCCTTGCAGACGCCGGTGCTGCACGGGTCGTTCGCGCTGCAGCTCTCGGAGGCGTCCGTCCCGCCGTCGGTGCACAGGTTGTCGGGCTCGCCCTCGCAGTAGTTCGGGTTCCGCTCCTTGCAGCCAGCAGCAGCGAGCAGCAGCACGACGAACAGCGCGACACGTGGGGTCAGCATGAGGGCCTCCAGCTTGCGGGATCGAGTCGACGAACGATGTGATCGGTGCATCAGAACCTGCCGGCCCAGCCCACGTAGGCGCTGTCCGAAGCGATCGCCGCGACCGGCGCGGACGATGATCCCGAGGTGACCATGAAGTAGGCGCCGAGGCCCGTGACGAGCCCGCCGACGATCATGAGGCCGACACCCGCCGGCGCCGTATCGCGATAAAACTCGGGCTGCGCGCCGCGCGCCGACGGGACGTCCTCGTCGAGCGCGAACAGCAGGACCCCGGTCACGAGCAGCGCGCCGCCGCCGCCGATCAGCGCGAGCGGAAGCACGCGCCCGCCGCCCTGACGGGGCAGCGCGACGTCGACGACGGTGGTCTCGCCGCTCCGGATCGTGACGTCTCGCAGCTCCTCGCGACCATCGCGCTCGACCTTGATCTGGTGCGTGCCGGCGGCGAGATCGTAGTCGAGCGGGGTGACTCCGACCGGCTTGCCATCGACGAGGACGCGCGCTCCGAGTGGTGAGGACGTCAGCTTGAGGTGGCCGGCGTCCTTCCGGATCGCGCTCGTGAGCGCGGTCATCAGCTCGTCGGCCGTGCTGCGCAGCGTGAGGTCGGTGCAGCGCTCGCAGAACCGCCGCGCGGCGATCGCATCGCGGGCCTTGTCGAACCAGTAGGCGGTCAGCGTCACCGTACGCTCGCTGTCCGTCGCGCCGGCCTCGAGGTCGACGCGCGCGAACACCACGGCCTGCGCCTTCGCCCGCTTCTTGACCACGAGCGTCGCGCAGTTCTCGTCCTCGAGCACGAAGCAGTCGATCATCGTGTTGATCGCGTCGGGTGGCAGCGGCGCCGCGACGAGCTGGTGCCCGTGTTGCCGGAGCCAGCCTTCGAGCTGCGCCGCGAGCTGCGGCTGCATCGTCGCTTCACCGATCACCACCACCCCGACATCCGCCTGCACCGTCGACGACATCCACACGAGGAGTCCGAGCACGAGGGCGCGCATCACTTGATCCGATCGATTTTCATGGTCTGGTTCTCGGTGATCGTCACGGGGATGCGCTCGTCGTGCCCGGTGTCGGGGTTGCGCAGGCGGACCACATGCTTGCCGACGCCGAGCTTGATCGTGAGGGGCGTGTCTCCGCGCTTCTTGTTATCGACGTACACCGTGAGCACCGGGAACGCGCTCACCACGAGCACGCCCTGGCGGGCAGGGTGCGACGATTGCGTCGGCGTTGCATCTTTTTTGGGGACCGTGACCGGCACCTGCACGACGGCCGCATCTGCTGGAGCACGGGCGACCACCGCATCGCTGGGTGGGGCGCCCGCCACGCCCGCATCGGCGGCATCGGCCACGTCGGGCAGCGCGCCGGCGGCACCATCGCGGGGCGCCGCCGCATCGAGGCTCCCGGCTGCCACGGTGGTGGGTGCACTGCGCCGGGTGGCGGTCACGATCGCGAAGGCGACCGCGGCGCTGCCGAGCACCGCGATCATCAGCAGCCCGAGCTTGCGCGCGCGGGACATCCCGGGCCGGGTGTCGAGCGTGGCGGTCGGCGCGTTGCGGAGGGAGCCAAGGCTCGGCAGCGCAGCGGCCGGTCGCGGCGGTAGCGGGGTCGAGCCGTCGGACAGCGTGACCGCGCCCGGTGGCATGGCGATCAGGCCCGGCGTCGGCGCACTCAGCGCGCGCTCGCGCATGAGGCTCTGGCGGACCGGCGCCTGACCCGCGAACCGCTCGGCGAGCACGGCCTTCAGCGCCTCGCGGCCGCCGCGCGGCGCGTCGGCGCAGTCGAGCAGGTCGGTGATCGCGGCCTCGGCGGTCGCGTAGCGCGCCGGCAGATCGCGCTCGAGCAGCTTCATGACGACGCGCTCGAGATCCTTCGGGAGGTCACCCCGCAGCGAGCGGGGCCGTGGGACCTGGCCGAACAGCACGGACGCCAGCGTCGAGCGCGTGTCCTCGCCGACGAACAGCCGGCGGCCGACGAGCATCTCCCACAGCATGATGCCGACCGCGAACAGATCGCTGCGCCCGTCGAGCGGCTGGCCGTTCGCCTGCTCCGGGCTCATGTACGCCGGCTTGCCCTTGATGAACACCGACGCGGTGGCCTCGCTCGCGGCGCGTGCCTTCGCGATCCCGAAATCCGAGACCTTGACCGAGCCCTCCCACGACAGCAGGACGTTGTGCGGCGAGACGTCGCGGTGGACGATGCCGCGGAGGTCAGTCCCGACCGGGAGATCGTGGGCGAAGCCGAGACCGCGCAGGACCTCGGCGATCACGAAGATCACCACCGGGATCGGGAGGACGCCGGTGCTGACGAGCGCGTCGAGGTCCTTGCCGTCGACGAGCTCCATGACCAGGAACAGCCGATGGTCGGCGTCACGATCGAAGTCGAGCACCGAGACGATGTTCGGGTGCACGAGCTGCGAGGACAGCCGCGCCTCGGCGACGAACATCTTCGCGAAGGTGTCGTTGTCGGAGTACCCGGGGAGCACGCGCTTGATCGCGACGCGGCGCGAGAACCCCTCGGCGCCGATCGTCGAGGCGAGGAAGACCTCGGCCATCCCGCCCCCGCCGAGCCGCTGATCGAGTCGGTATTTCCCCAGGACCCCTGACATCCGAGCCTCGCGATACTAGCGCAGCGCGCGGCGAACGCCCCGCGGCCGGGCGGAGAAGCGCTGGGCCGGCCCGGGCCGCCAGTGAAGGGGAAGCAGCCACTTTCCCTTGGCGGCCTTGGCGGCCTTGGCGGCCAATCTCCGGGGTCGCCGGCGCTCAGCGAGGGATCAGCGAGTCCTGGCCGCGCTCGCGCATGCCGGTCCGCCACGCATCGACGAGCTTCACGAACGCATCGGCGAGCTCGGGATCGAACTGCGTGCCGGCGCACCGCTCGATCTCGTTGACCGCGACCTCGTGGGGCAGGGCACGCCGGTACGCGCGGTCCGACGTCATCGCGTCGTACGCGTCCGCGATCGCGACGACACGGCCGACCAGCGGGATGTTGTGTCCGGACAGTCCGCGCGGGTAGCCGCCGCCGTCCCACCACTCGTGATGGCACCAGCAGCCGTCGATCAGGCCGTGCAGGCACGGCACCGGCTCGAGGATGCGCTTGCCCTTCTCGGGGTGCTGCCGGAACACGCTGACCTCCTCGGGGGTCAGCTTGCCGGGCTTGTTGAGCATGTCGTAGCGCACGCCGATCTTGCCGACGTCGTGCATGACGCCCGCCTGCACGATCTGGCGGAGCTCGGCGTCGGGCAGCGTGAGCCCGCGTCCGAGGATCTCGGTGTAGACCGCGACGCGCTCGGAGTGGCCGCGCGTGTAGAGGTCGCTCTCCTCGAGCGCCTGCGCGAAGCCGGCCACCGTCTGCTGGAACATCTCCTCGAGCGAGAGGTTCGCGCGCGTCAGGCTGTCGTTGGAGTCGCGGAGCTCGCCGTAGAGCCGGGCGTTGTCGATCGCACTCGCGGCGCGCGACGCCAGCACCGCGAGCATCTTGCGATGACCTTCGTCGAACTTCTTGCCCGGCGTGAACGAGAACACGTTGAGCACGCCGACCATCGTGCCGCGCACCGTGAGCGGCACCGCGACGAACGAGGTCAGCTCGCTCGGCATCGCGGTCTCGGTGAAGAACCGCGACGCCTTGCCGCCGTGCGCGAGGATCGGCACGCCCTGCGCGAACTGCTCCATCAGCACGCCGAACGACGGCGAGGGCAGGCCGCTGCGCGGCGGCGTGCCGGCGCCATCACCCGCGACGACCTTGATGCGCTCCTCGTACTTGCCGGTGAGCGGGTCGCGCAGGTGCAGCGTGGCGGTGTCGGCCTTGACCTCGTCGAGGGCGGCCCGCAGCACGACGTCGAGGATCTTCTCGATGTCGTGCGACAGCGCGATCGCCTCGGAGACCTTGTAGATCGTGAGCGCCTCGCGCAGCCGGATGTTCTCGGCCTGCAGGCGCTGGCGATACAGCGCGCGCTCGACGACGTGGATCACCTCCTCGACCTTGAAGGGCTTGAGCAGGTAGTCGTACGCGCCCTTCTTCATCGCCTCGATGGCGGTCTCGACGGTGCCGAACCCGGTCATCAGCACGGTGAGCACGCCGAGCCGCTCCTGCTCGATCTTCTCGAGGAGCTGCAGCCCGGAGAGCTTCGGCATCTTGAGATCCGTGATCAGCAGATCGTACGGCCGCAGGCGCAGCTCGGTGAGCGCCTTCTCGCCGTCCTCGACGGTGTGCACCGAGAAGCCCTCGAGGGTGAGGAACTCCGCGAGGATCTCGCGGATGACTCGCTCGTCATCGACGACGAGGATCCGCGCGCTCTCGGTCGGCTCCGCCGTCATCAGATCGTCAACCTCAGAGCTCCATCGTGAGAGCTACGCGCCCGCGGCCGTGGTCGGCTGGACGCGCGGCAGCATCGGGTCGGGGTGCGAGCTCGGCGTGCCGCTGAGCTGGTCGGCTTCCTGCTGGTACTTGATCCACTGCTCGCGCGCGCTGGTCGCACGACCGCGATCGCCCTGCGCCTTGTCACGCGCCGAGGCGGCCCGCTTCGCGCGCTCCTGCTCCTGCTTGCCGTAGGAGTCGTAGGTGACGCCCTTGGGCGCGATGTTGTTCTTCTGCGCGAGCTGCGCCTTCGCGAGCTCGTACTGGGCCTCGCGCCAGTACATGTTCTCCTGCGTGTAGCGCCAGTGCTTCTTGAGGTAGTCGCGGTACGTCTCGTAGTACTTGACGCGCGCGTCGGCGGCCTTCTTGCCGAGCTCGGCGGCGCGCAGGTCCTTCTGCGCGGCGTTGATCCGGTTGGTGTCGGCCGACTGCTCCGCCGCCTTCTTGTTCGAGATCGCCGAGTCGATCGCCAGCTTCGCGGCCTGCTGGTTGTTCTTCACGACGCTGAGCTGCCCGCTGACCTCGTTGTGGTCCGCCTCGGCCTTCGCGTTCTCCATCTTCGCGACCGACCAGTCGTTCTGGGTCTGGACGACCGACTGCTTCTGATCGAGCGCGATCTGCGCGATGTACATGTCATCGAAGCGCGTCGACAGCGGCTTCGGCGGCGAGTCCGACGAGCCGCCGCATCCGGCAGTGAAAGCACCAAGAGCCGCGATGAGGACGACGGCGAAGATCTTCGAGGGAGCTCGCATAGGTGGGCACGAGCCTACTACGCCCGCCAGTGGCGAGCTAGGCTTGGCGTCGATGACCGCGTTACTCGCCGTGGATGTGGGCAACACCAACACCGTCCTCGGCGTCTTCCGCGAAGGCACGCTGGAGGCGCACTGGCGGATCCAGACCGTGGCCGCGCGCACATCCGACGAGTACGCGGTGCTCCTCAAGACGCTCCTCGACATGCAGGGGGTGCCGTGGCGATCGATCGATGCCGGCATCATCTCGTCGGTGGTGCCCCCGGCCGTGTTCGGGCTGCAGCGCTTCTTCAAGGCCCACTGCGGCGGTCCGGCGCTCGTCGTCGGGCCCGGCATCAAGACCGGGATGCCGATCCTCTACGAGAATCCGCGGGAGGTCGGCGCCGATCGCATCGTCAATGCGGTCGCCGCGTTCGAGGAGCTCAAGGCCGGCTGCATCATCGTCGACTTCGGCACGGCGACGACGTGGGACGTCGTCAACCCCAAGGGCGAGTACCTCGGCGGTGCGATCGCCCCGGGCATCCAGATCAGCGCCGAAGCGCTGTACGAGCACGCCGCGAAGCTGCCGCGCGTCGAGCTCGCGCGGCCCGGCAAGGTCGTCGCGCGCAACACGATCGCGTCGATGCAGGCCGGCCTCGTCTACGGCTACGCCGGCATGGTGGACGCGCTCGTCGAGCGGATCCGCGCCGAGGTCGACTTCCCGGCGCGCTGCATCGCGACGGGCGGGCTCGCCGCGCTGATCGCCACCGAGACCCGGACCATCGAGGCCACCGACGATCTGCTGACGCTCAAGGGGCTGAAGATCCTGCACCAGCGCAACGCGGTGGACTGAGCATGTCACTCGCGTACACCCCCCTCGATCCGACGCAGCTCTCGGCCGGCGCGCAGCGCGCGCTCAATCCCGGCCCCGGCCGGATGATGGCGGCGCGCGGCATCATGCCGCTCGCGCCCGCCGAGCAGCTCGCGGTGCTGTACCAGCTGTCGATCGACGGCGACGCCGCGCTCGCCCAGGCAGCCACCGCGACGGCGAGCGGCATGCCCGAGAAGCTGGTCTCGGGCACGCTCGCGGATCCCGCGCTCGATCCACGCGTCCTCGACTTCTTCGGACAGCTCGGCAGCGACAAGCCCGCGATCTTCGACGCCGTCGTGATGAACCCGGCGGCGGCGGACGCGACCATCGCGACGCTCGCCGCGAAGGGCGGGGCCCGCGAGGTCGATCTGATCGCGCAGAACGAGCAGCGCCTGCTGCGCCACCCCGAGATCATCGCGGCCATGTACATGAACCGCAAGGCGCGGATGTCGACGATCGATCGCGTCGTCGAGCTCGCCGTGCGCAACAGCGTGCGCGTGCCGGGGCTCGCTGCATGGGACGAGGTCGCGCGCGCGCTGACCGGTGCCGCGCCCGCGGATCCCGACGCCGACGCGCTGTTCGCGATGGCGGCCGATCAGCTCTCGGGAGACGACGCGCCGCTGACCACCGGCGACGCCGAGCAGGTCGTCTCCGAGGACGAGGCGAATGCCGCGGTCGCGCTCGACGAGGACGTGCCGATCGCCCAGCTCTCGGTGCCGAGCAAGATCCGGCTCGCCCAGCTCGGGAACGCGTTCGCGCGCGCCGCCTTGATCCGGGATCCTCTGAAGCTCGTGCAGCTCGCCGCGATCAAGTCGCCGGGCGTGACCGATATCGAGGCCGCGCGATATGCCGGTAACCAGACGCTGGGCGAGGACGTCATCCGCTACATCTCGCAGCGCCGCGAGTGGACCAAGATGTACGGCGTGAAGGTCTCGCTGTGTCGCAATCCCAAGACCCCGATCGCCGAGGCCGTGAAGTTCTTGCCGTTCCTGCGCGCGAAGGACCTGACGAACCTCAGCAAGTCCAAGGGCATCCCGTCGGCGCTGGTGGCGCAGTGCCGCAAGCTGCTGATGGCGCGCGGCGGTGGGAAGGGATGATGGACGCGGCGACCTCGGCAGCGCCGGCCGCGGAGCGGTCGCCCGGCTGGCTCGCGCGGCTCGGCCTGGCGATCGTGCGGCCGCGCTGGGCGCTCGCGATCGCCGGCGATCGGCGGCACGCCGGCCGCTCGGGCACCGATCTGATCCTGGTGATCCTCGTCGTCCTCGCCGCCACCCAGCTGCGCGGCCTCGTCGGCGCGGTGTGGCTCGCCAAGGACGTCGAGGTCGGGCTCGGGCTGCGCGCCGCGATGCAGCTGCTGACCCGGTCGCTCACGGTGGACCTCGCCTTCCTCGTCCTCGGCGCGCTCGTGCTGTGGGCGGGGGCGGGCGCGAAGCGCGACCTCGGGCGCGCCTTCGATCTGGCATGCGTCGCCGCGCTCCCGCTGCTGCTCGTCGATCTCGTCGCGACCGCGGTGGTGCGTGGCCTCGATGCCACCGTACCGACGCCGATCGGCTGGGCGCTCGCCGGGCTGTCGTGGGGATGGGCGGGGGCGCTGCTCGCGCTCGCGTGGCGGCCCGCCCGGATCGTGGCCGCGCCGCCCCCGGCCCCGGCGCGGGCGGTCAGGCTG
>JALZOI010000245.1 GCA_030857245.1 Myxococcota bacterium | reverse complement strand
CGTCACGGCACCACCGGGGCGTGCGGCGGGAGCGCCGACCGCGGCTGGCCGGGCTCGGCGCACCACCATGCGCAGCCCTGCCGCGACCTGCTCGATCGTGCACTGGTAGCTGCCACCCTCGTCGTGGAACGGGACGCTCGCTGGTCCCTCGTCGAGCGCCCGGCCCGCGAGCAGCGGCGCGGCGAACTCCTCCAGGAGGGGCGCCTCGAGGGGCGGCATCGCGAGGGCCTCGGCCTGGCCGCGCCTGCGCAGCGTCGGCACCTTGCCCGCCTCGAGCACGATGGCCTCGGCGTCACGCAGGGTCATGACGCGCAGGAGCGCGGGGATCGCTGACATGCGACGAGCATCGAGCAACCCTCGCGCCGGCGCCAACCACCCGGAACGTCATCTGCCCGGGCCCGTCGAGAGTCATCGTGGCACCCACGGGTCCTGACGCGACGTCACGGTGGCATGGCGATACGTCCGTGAGACGGCTGCTCTTGATGGTTATTTGACTGCTACTCAGGGCGTGATGGCTCCGATGACGGCTTCCCCGCCCACGCCCACGGACCTCGTGTCGACGATCGCTCACGATCTCAGATCCCCGCTCTCGGTGATCTCGGGGATCGCATCGCAGCTCCGCGAGACCGCCTCTCCGGAGCTCCGCGTCGGTCTCGACAAGATCGCCGAAGAAACCCAGCGCGCCGGGCGCATGCTCGAGAACCGCATGATCCTGACCCTCTTGCAAACCGGGCAGCCGCTCGCGCGCGAGTGGGTGCCCGTCGAGGAGATGGTCGGCGCCGCCCTCGCGCGGCTCGAGACCCGGCTCGCGAATCGCGAGGTCACCCTGCGGCTCGGCGAGGAGGTGCCGGTCAACGTCGATGCGATGGTCGGCACGCTGCTCGTGCTCAACCTCATCGACAACGCCGTTCGCCATACGTCGCCGAGCTCGGCGATCGAGATCACCGCCGAACGCCGCAACGCCGCGACGATCATCGAGGTCGCGGATCGCGGCGGCGGCTTGCCGGCCAGCGCACTGAGGGCGCTGTCGGGTGCTTCGTCGGCGCGCGCGCAGGGACGTGGCCTCGCCGTGTGCAGCGGCATCGCGGCGGGGTACGGCGGCGCGATGGAATCGCTCGCTCGGCCCGGGGGGGGCGCGATCGTCAGGGTGACGCTGCCGGACGAGGGCGTGCGTGGGCCTGAGGTGAAGCCATGATGGAGCCCATCCTGATCGTCGAGGACGACAGCGAGCTCCGCCGGTTCCTCAGCGACGCCCTCGCGAGCAATGGGTACCGGCCGATCGAGGCCTCGACCACCGAGGAAGGTCGCGAGCTGCTGCCGCAGGTCAAGCCCGTCGCGATCCTGCTCGATCTCGGGTTGCCTGACGGTGACGGCCTGAGCCTGCTGCGCACCGTCCGCGAGCACCTCGCCGTCCCGGTGATCATCCTGTCGGCGCGCGATCGCGACAGCGACAAGGTCGCTGCGCTCGACGCCGGCGCCGACGACTACCTCACGAAGCCGTTCAGCACGCCCGAGTTGCTCGCCCGGATCCGCGTGGCGCTGCGCCGCTCGCGCGGTCCCATCACCTCCAACGATCCGATCGTCGTGAGCGGACCGATCCGCATGGATCACGAGCGCCACGAGGTCACCGTCGACGGCGCGCCCGTCAAGCTGACGCCGATCGAGTTCCGTCTGCTGTCGACGCTCGCTCGTCACGCTGGCAAGGTGATGACGCACAAGGCGCTGCTCGAGAGTGTGTGGGGGCCGGGGAAGGAGAGCGAGACGCACTACCTGCGGGTCCACACCGCGGCTCTGCGCCGCAAGATCGAGCGCGATCCGGCGCGGCCGCGGTGGCTGACCACCGAGCCCGGGATCGGCTACCGGTTGCGCGACGACTGACCCGGCGCAGATTGGCCGCCAAGGCCGCCAAGGCCGCCAAGGATCCGAAGAGAAGAAACGTCGGTGGGTGCGCCCCTGGTCCTTCAACCTTCCTTGGCGCTCCTGGCGCGCTTGGCCAATCTCCCGCTCACTGAGCCGGCGCGGTGCCCTCGAGGCTGGCGCTGCCGTCCGCGGGATCGAGCTGCGCCGCGCTGCCGCCCGCGGGGACCGGCGCCGTGCCGACCCCGCGCACCTGGCGCGGCGAGCGTGACAGCTCGCATCAGAACCTCCTGCAGGCGGGCGCCGAGCAAGTTCCATGCGAGTACGGATGTTGCTCCCAGTCGTGGCATGCGCCTCCACCATCTGAACTGCATCTCGTCGTGTCCGCTCGGGGGCCGCCTCATGGACGGTCGATCGCAGGGCCTCCGCGGCAAGCTCGCGTGCCGGTGCGTCGTCGTCGAGGGCGACCGCGGCCTCGTGCTGATCGACACCGGCTTCGGCTTGCTCGACGTGGCCTCACCGGGTCAGCGGCTGAGCCGGTTCTTCCTGCGCTTGCTCGATCCGGACTTCCGTGAGGAGCTCACCGCGGTCCGCCAGATCGAGCGCCTCGGGTTCACCGCGCGCGACGTGCGCCACATCGTGCTCACGCACCTCGACTTCGACCATGCCGGCGGCCTCGATGACTTCCCGGAGGCCACCGTGCACCTCATGGCGGACGAGCTCGAGGACGCGACGCACCAGCGCAGCTGGCTGGACCGCCAGCGGTTCCGCCCGCAGCAGTGGTCCTCGATCGATCGGTGGCAGCCGTATCAGCTCCCGCGTGGCGAGCGCTGGTTCGGCTTCGAGGCGGTCCGCCAGCTCGTCGGCGTGCCTCCGGAGATCCTGCTCGTCCCCCTGCGAGGCCACACGATCGGCCATGCGGGCGTCGCGGTGCGCGACGGCGACGCGTGGGTGATGATCGCGGGCGACGCGTACTTCGATCACGACGAGCTCGACCTCGAACGGCCGCGCTGCCCGCCGGGCCTGCGCTTCTATCAGTGGATGATGGAGAAGGACCGCGGGGCCCGGCTCGAGAACCAGCGACGCCTGCGCGAGTTGCTGCGCGATCACGGCGATCAGATCCAGATCATCTGCTCCCATGATCCGCGCGAGCTCGAGCACGATAGCGGGCGGCCGCTCGACGTACCGCCGATCGCGCGGGTGCTCCCCCACGCGCCGGCACCGGTGATCTGACTGCGCGCCCAGCCGCCACCGCGCGCCGCGCGCCCGCGCGCCCCACGCGCCCGTGCGGAATTCCGGTGCTGCCGCGGGGCACATCGGTTGCACGAACGGGAGGGCACGTGGAACGGATGAGCATGGAAGCAACCAGTCGACGGGACCTCGTCGTGATCGGCTGTTCGGCGGGTGGCGTCGAGGCGCTGCCGATCATCATGCATCAGCTGCCGAAGGACCTCGAGGCGGCGGTCTGCATCGTCCAGCACATGGCGGCGACGTCGACGCCGTACCTCGTCGACATCCTGCAGCGCAGCTCGGAGCTGCCGATCCGATGGGCGGAGCAGGGCGAGAAGCTGCAGCGGGGGCACGTCTACGTCGCGCCACCCGACCTGCACCTGCTCATCGGCGATGGGCACATGACCCTGTCGCGGTCGGCGCGCGAGAATCACTCGCGCCCTTCGATCGACAAGCTGTTCCGCTCGGCGGCGGCGAACCATGGGAGCGGCGTGATCGCCACCTTGCTCACCGGCATGATGGAGGATGGCGTCGCGGGCCTGCGCGCCGTGCGCGATGCCGGTGGCGTCGTGCTCGTGCAGGATCCCGCGACCGCGGCCTTCGCGGAGCTCCCGCGACGCGCGCTGCTCGCGCTCGTGCCAGACCGCACGCTGCCCATCCAGGAGGTCGGGACCGCGATCAAGGAGCTCGCGGGCCAGCCCGTCAAGCCCGTCCCGATCCCGAACGAGATCCGGCTCGAGGCGCAGATGGACGGCGCCGGGATCGCGAACCCCGCCGATCTGGATGCGCTCGGCCGCCAGACGCCGGTGTCGTGCCCGGAGTGCGCCGGGCCGACGTGGCAGATCGGGGATCCCCTGTCGCGGCGGTTTCGCTGCTATGTCGGGCACGTCACTACCGCGCACCAGCTGCTCGAGACCAGCGTCGCGCAGCTGGAGACGGCGCTGTGGAGTGCGGCGCGCGCTCCACGATCGCGCCTCGACGCTGCAGACCCTCGCGATCGACTCCGAGCGCCTGGGTCACACGCAGACCGCGGAGGCGTATCGCATGCGCGCGCGCGAGAGCGGTGACCAGGCCGACATCGCGCGCAAGTTCATGTTCGATCTCCTCGGCGTTCACCAGCGCTGACCTGCTCGGCGCGCTGCAGGATCGCCTGGAGGACCGTGACGTCCGCGGGCTTCAGGACGTGGTCGTCGAAGCCCGCCGCGAGCGTCCGCTGCCGATCCGCGGCGGCGCCCCGGCCGGTCACGGCCGCGATGTAGAGCGGTCGCCCGGCGGCCAGGATCCGGAGCTGGCGCGCGACCTCGTAGCCGGTCAGATCCGGCAGCTCGAGGTCGAGGAGCGCGACGTCGGGTTCGAACGCGACGGCGGCGGCCAGCGCCTCGCGACCGCACGAGGCCGTGCGGCACTCGCTCCCGAGCAGCGAGAGGAGCAAGCAGGCAAGCTCGGCAGCGTCCGGATAGTCGTCGACGATCAGCACGCGATGATGCATGAGGGCCTCTCGTCGAGGGGCGTGCAGGAAGCGCTCCGCGCGTCCGGGCCGTGATGCGGCTCGCGCGTCGCGCTACGCGGACGACGCCGCGAGCTCGCTCAGCCGGGTCTCCGCGAGCTGGAGGATGCGCTTGATGATCGCGCCGTCGATCGGCTTGAGCACGTGGTGATCGAACCCGGCGGCGATCGCACGTACGCGATCTTCGGGCTGGCCCCAGCCGCTGATCGCGGCGAGGAACAACGGACGCTGCCCGAAGTGCGCGCGGATCGAACGCGCGACCTCCAGCCCGCTGAGATCGGGCAGGCCGATGTCGATGAGGCCGACCTGGGGGTCGAAGCTCGTGGCGAGCTCGACCGCGGCGCGGCCACTCGTGGCCTCGCGGACCTCGTGCCCCAGCAGGCGCAGCAGGGTGGCCACGGCGGCCGCCGCATCGGGATAGTCGTCGACGACCATGACTCGGTACTTCATGCGGTCCTTCACGACTTGACGAGCGGGAGCTCGACGGTGAACTCGCTGCCTTTTCCCTCGCCGTCGCTGCTGGCGGACACCCGTCCGCCGTGGAGCTCGACGAGCCGGCGCACGAGGTTGAGCCCGATGCCGAGCCCTCCCTGCGAGCGGCCGAGGGCATCTCTCGACTGGACGAAGATGTCGAAGATCCGCGGCAGCACCTCGGGCGCGATGCCGATGCCATTGTCCCGCACCTTCGTGATCAGCGCACCACGCGCCGGCTGGGGTTCGACGCCGACCGTGATCCGCCCCTGCTCGGGCGTGTACTTCGCGGCGTTGGTGAGGAGGTTGGTGAACACCTGCGTCAACCGGCTCTGGTCGCCGAAGATCCGCAGCGCTTGCCGCGGTAGCTGCACGTCGAGCTCGTGGCCGTGCTGCTGGAACATCGGGCGCGTGGCCTCGAGCGCGCCTCCATCACGAGGGCGAAATCGACGTTGACGCGGTCGAGTTGGATCTTGCCCTGCGTGATGCGCGACAGGTCCAGGAGCTCGTCGACCAGCTGCGTCAGCTGCGCGACCTGCCGCTCCATGACGTCCCGACACCAGGCGATCTGCTGCGGGTCGGTCGCGACGTTGAGGACGTCGAGCGCGACCTTGAGCGGGGTCAGCGGATTCCGCAGCTCGTGGGACAGCGTCGCCAGGAACTCGTCCTTGCGGCGATCGGCATCGAGGAGCGTGGTCTCCGCGAGCTTGCTCGGGGTGATGTCGAAGCCGACGACCGCGAGCCCACCGGGGCGGGGCTCGATGCGGAAGTCGTACGTGATCAGCGAGATCTCGACGGCGAGGTCGAGCTCGACGCGCTGCCCCACCCGGCTCGCGAGCACGTCCCGCGCGACGCGGATGAACTGGTCGCCCTGGTCGCCCGGGAACAGCACCAGCAAGGCGTCGGCACTGCCGGTGAGCTCGCGATTTCGCAGGAAGCCCCAGACGACGGCGAGCGGGTCGTCGAGCACCGCGATCAGGATCGGCGTGTCACGGAGCGCGAGGCCGAGGCGCTCCTCGGTCAACACCAGTGCGGCCTCGGAGCGCCGGCGCCCTTCGACCGCGTCGCGCAGATCGGTGACGTCCACGAACGTCAGCACCACGCCCTCGATGCGATCCTCGATCGAGCGGTACGGCAGGTAGCGCACCAGGTAGCGCTGGCCGTCGCGGCTCGTCAGCTCGCGGCCGACGACGCGCAGCGAGTCGAGCACCAGCTTCGCGGTCTCGTGCAGGTCGTCGCAGTCGAGCCGATGCGTGACGTGCGCGAGCGGTCGGCCGATATCCGTCGGGATGACGTTGAACAGGTCCTGCGCGCGCGGCGTGAACCGCTTGACGTTGAGCTGCCGGTCGAGGAACAGCACGCCGATGTCGGTCGACGACATCAGGTTCTGCAGGTCGCTGTTCGTGTGGCTGACCTCGTCGACCTTGATCTTGAGCTCGTGGTTGAGCGTCGTGAGCTCCTCGTTGACCGACTGCAGCTCTTCCTTGCTGGTCTCGATCTCCTCGCTCGCGGATCGCAGCTCCTCGTTGATCGCCTGGAGCTCCTCGTTCGATGCCTTGAGCTCCTCGAGCGAGGTCTCGTACTGCTCGACCGTGGTGCGGAGCTGATCGCGCGTGCGGAGCAGCTCGTCCTCGATCTCGCGGACGACCGGCTCGATGTACGGACCGGCGGAGGCGGTCCGCGGCGGGAGCGCCTCGACGCCCGGCTCGTGCTCCTGGAACAGCACGAGCAACATGCCCCGGCCGTGCTCCGGCATGTCCATGGGCGCGACGCGCACCTCGATCTTGCGCCGGCCGCCGTCGGTCTCGAACTCGACGATGCGGGACTCCGGCGCATCCTGTTGCCGGGCGGCGTAGATCGCGGAGCGCAGTTCGAGCCGCAGCTCGGGCGTGACGATGCGCAGGAGCTGGCGCGTCGGCTCGCCGCCGCCGAGCTGGAGGTACTTGCCCGCGCGCTGGCTGACGTGCACGACGTCGAGCTCCTCGTTGACGAGCAAGCTGGGCGGGGCGTACGCCTCGACGAGGCGCTGGTGGAGCTCGCCGGCCGAGCCGCCGCGCTCGGGCACCGGGGCGGCGAGCGGCAGGGCGGGGCCGGCTGACCACCGGGTGGTACCCGCCATCGAGTCGAGGTTGAGCGAGCTCGGGGTGCCGCGGCGGCTGAAGATCCGGCTCTTGACCTCGAGCGGGGAGAACTGTGCGGCGACGGTCTCCGCGGACTCCGACGAGCCGAGGAACAGGTAACCCTCGGGCTTGAGCCCGAAGTGGAAGGTGTTGAGCACGCGATCTTGCGCGTCGCGGTTGAGGTAGATGAGCAGGTTCCGGCACGTGATCAGGTCGAGCCGGGAGAACGGCGGGTCGCGCAGCACGTTGTGCGGCGAGAACAGCACCATCTCGCGGAGCTCCTTGCTGACGCGGTAGTGCCCGGTCTCGCGCGTGAAGAACCGAGCGAGGCGCTCGCGCGAGACGTCGACGCTGATCGAGTCCAGGTAGCGGCCGACCCGCGCTTCGCCGAGGGACTCGTCGTCGATGTCGGTGGCGAAGATCTGGATCTGCGGCACCTCCGACAACCGGCTCGCGTGCTCGGCCAGCAGCATGCCGATCGAGTACGCCTCCTCGCCGGTCGCGCAGCCGGCGACCCACACGCGCAGCGCATCCTGCTCCTTGCGGTGCAGGAACAGCCGCGGGACCACCGTGCTCGCGAGCGCGTCGAACGCCTCCGGGTCGCGGAAGAAATTGGTGACCCCGATCAGGAAGTCGCGCAGCAGGTTCGTCAGCTCGGCGGGATGCTCGCGGAGGTAGCGGTGGTACTCGACGATCGAGTCGGTCTGACAGACCTGCATGCGGCGCGCGACCCGCCGGTTGAGCGTCGCGCGCTTGTACGCGCTGAAGTCGTGCCCGGAGCGGACGCGCAGCATCGTCAGGACGTCGCGCAGCGTGTCGTCGAACAGCACCGGCTGCTGATCAGGTCGCTCGTTGCCAAGGGCATACAGCCGGCCCGAGATCTCGGCGGTCCCGAGCACGAGGTCCACGAACCCGGTCTCGATCGCCGCGCGCGGGAGCTCGGTGCCGTCCTCGCCCTGCGGCATCTGCACGATCGTGAG
This sequence comes from Myxococcota bacterium, assembly GCA_030857245.1. Lineage (GTDB taxonomy): Bacteria > Myxococcota_A > Polyangia > Haliangiales > Haliangiaceae > JABFXX01. Next base: position 1,247 of record JALZOI010000245.1, on the reverse strand, counting down.
GCCGCCGTTCTCCTTCACGCGCTTGAGGCCGAGCACGCCATCGTTGCCGTGGCCGGAGATGATCACGGCGACGGCGTCGCGCCCGATGTCCTCCGCGAGCGAGCGCAGCAGGCGGTCGAAGGTCGCACCCGTGGTGAGCGAATGATCGACCGACACCTGCTGGGCATGGACGGCGACATCGCACGTCGACGGGACGACGTAGACGTGATTCGTGACCAGGGCGACCTCGCCGATGACGTCGATCACCGGCAGCGTGCTGACCGTGCGGAGCTCGTCCGCGAGGTCGCTGCCGCCATTACACGACACGATGACCGCGAATCCGAGTTGCTCCGGGAGCGAACGGATGATCTGCGTGACCGTGAGCGAGTCATGCCCGGCGATGACAGCGACGCGTAGTGGGGTGGGGAGCTCGGCACTCATCCGGTTGACGCAGGGAACGAGACCACACGAGCGCCCCGGCGCCAACCGGCGCCCAGCCACGTTTCGGGCATTCCATCGTGAGCCCCCCGAAGGAGTCGCCGTCACGGCGCGCGCACCGGTTCGTCGTCGAGGCGTGACCCTCGCGGTCAGCTCCGAGCCGGGTTGACGGCGCGAGCTCTGGCTCGCGCGCGGATCGCCCGGAGCGGTGCGAGCGGAGCTTTGCGCGCGCTTGATCTCGGCGAGGTAGCCTGGGCGTGATCGGGTTCGGCGCGAAGAGCGACCGTCGATCTTTGCGATCGCTTGATCGAGCGCGCCGACGGTGCAGCGCGCCTCTCCGCGCGCGGAGTTGGTCGCATCCGGCCCCCGCGACCACGCGCACGCCGGTCCCGCGTTGCTCGCGGCGATCACATCGATCGAGAAGACCGCCGCCACACCGTCGGTTTGCGGGATTGTCCTCGGCTCGTGACAGTCCTCGCACGCTTGTTGCTGACCACGCCGTCAGGAGGAATTCATGACCATTCAGCGAAGTTTGCTGTTCTCTTTCTTGATCACCGCGGGTGCACTCGGGTGCACTCGTAACAACACCGATCGCACCGACACCGCGCCGACGACCGGCACGACCGGCACGACCGGCACGGCGACGGGCACCAGCGGGATGGGTGGCACCGACACCGGTGGCACCGGCACCACCGGTACCGGCACGACCGGAACGGACACCTACGGCACCGGCGGCTCGATGGGTGCCGGCGGTGCGGGCGGCACGGGTACCACCGGGACCGGCGGCTCGATGGGCGCGGGCGGCACCGACACGTCGGGCACCGGCACCG
>JALZOI010000244.1 GCA_030857245.1 Myxococcota bacterium | reverse complement strand
GTCGTGAACCGGCCCGCGCCGACCGGCGTGCCGTCGGCGCGCGCGAGCTCGAAGCGATACGCGGTGTCGGGCGCGAGCGGCGGCGCGCCGGCGACGTCATCGGGGATGGTCCACGCGGCGGTGTGATCGGCGAGCCCGTCGGGTACCGTGACCTCGACCCGGATCGGCGTCGTGCCACCGGTGAGCACGAGGCGGTGCGGCCCGGCCTGCTCGGTGCGTGCCCAGATCCGCGCGGAGGTCGGCGTGACCACGCCGACGGCCACCATGGTGCGGAGCTCGTCGAGGGCCACGCTCCAGCCTACTGCGAGCGCGGCGGCGCGCCTACCAGCGGAGCGCGCGCGAGTGGAAGCCGAGGTTGAGCCCGGCCATCCACGATCCGAGCTCACCGAGGGTCGCGCCGGCGACCGCACCGAGCGTCACCTGCGCTCCGATCCGGAGCTGGGCGCGCACGCGCGGCTCGATGATCATGTCGTTGATGTCGGTCTCGCCACTCGCCGCGCGGATCCCGCGCCAGCCGGCCACGAGCTCGGCGCCGATCGACCCGCCCGGCGTGACGTGCTCGGCGCCGATCACGCCATAGGCGCCGCCGAAGTTCGAGCCCCGCTCCTCGAGCACGCCGGTCTCGAGCTCGAAGCCGCCGTACGCGTGATGGCGCGTCGCCATCGTGAACTGCGCGGCGACGGTGCGCGCGTCCTGATCGATCGCGGTGGGCTCGGGCGAGGTCGTGCCACGCAGCGCGACGTCACCTGACGGCGCGGCGGCCGGCGGGGTCGTGGACAGGCCACGCGCGGTCGGTCCGATGAGGAAGCGTGCCGGGCGATCGCGACGGTGGCGATCGAAAGCACAAGCCGGGAGGGATGCGGCGATGAGCGCCGCGACGGTGAAGCCACGCATCACGCGGGCATCGTACGCTCGATCGGCGCACCCGCGCGATCGATCGCGTTGCAGGGCCGTGGTAGGTCTCGACCATGCGCAACTCCCACTTTTTCGCAGTGCTCGCCGTCGGTGTCCTCGCATGCGGCACGGATGACGGCAGCGGCCGCGGCGACGGCGCGAAGGGCAAGAGCGGCAAGCAGGTGCCACCGCCCATCGCGGTGACGGTGACGAAGCTCGAGCACAGCGAGCTGCTCGCGCCGAATCAGACCTATGCGGACCAGAGCCTCGGCGCGAAGCCCGCGGACGGCAAGATCTTCTCGTGCGTCTTCTACAAGGTCGTGAACACGTCGGCGAAGGAGCTGCGCGTGCCCATGCCGGTCGTCGTCGATGACGCGGGTGCGCGGACCCAGCTCGACATCACCGCGACCTCCAGGATCCCGAGCGAGTGGCCGCAGGACGCCACCCGCGACAAGCTCGCTCCCGGAAAGGCCGCCAGCCGCATCGACTGCTTCGAGCTGCCGAAGCCGGGCGCCGCCGGCATGAAGCTGCTGTTCGAGGACACCGGCTGGGGGCCGAAGAACCCGCCGTGGGAGCTCGTCACGACGCTGGCCTGAACCGCGGCACCATCACGGCGGATCGCGTACTGTTGCAGCGCGAGCGCAGCGAGACTCACAGATGGCAGCACCGATGACGACGCGCATGATCCGCCGGGGCGGCTTCGTCGTGCTCTGCACGGAGCGCCGCATCCAGGCGCTGATCGAGCAGGCCAGCGCGGCGAGCGGCCATCAGGTCATGGTCGTCGACACGGCGGAGCAGCTCACCGTCGTGCTCGAGGCCTCGCAGCCCTCGGCGGTGTTCGTGCATCGCGAGCACATCGACGCGGACACCGCGCTGCATCACCTCGCCAAGCTGCCCGCCAGCGCGACGTTCCTCATCGTCGGTGACACCATCGAGGATCCACCGCCCGGCGCGCAGGTCGTGGTGTTCGAGTCCGCGCTCCCGTTCGCCCTCGAGCTCGCCGCGACCGCGAGCCCCGCCGAGCACGCCCCGCACGCGCCGCGGCTCGACGCGGTCGCGACGGTCTCGCTGCTCGCGGGCCTCCTCGAGGACGCGCTGGCAGCCGCTGCGCGCCAGCTCGCGCATGCCTTCGGAGTCGCCCACTGCGTCCTCTCGGTGCGCGGCGAGGCGGCCGGCAGCGCGATCCACCTCGAGCGCTGCGAGATGGCACTCGCCGGCTCGGCCACGCTGCTCGGCAGCATTGGGGATGATGCCACGCGGTGCGAGAGCTACGTCGCGGTCCCGCTCGCCACGCCGGTCGGCAGTCACGGGTTCCTCGGGCTCGTCGCGGAGACGCCGCGGATCTTCGGGGACGCCGACCGCACGCTCCTGCAGGCGGTCGGCTCGCGGCTCGGCGCCGAGCTCGGCTGGCGCGGGGCGCACGACCGCGTCGCCGACGACTTCGCGCGGCTGGCGAGCGCGCCCGGGCTCGACCCGCTCGTCGGGATCTGGAACGCCGCGGCGATGCTGCAGCTCATGCCGATGCTGGCGTCGTCCGCGAAGCGATCCAAGACGGCGTTGACCGCGCTCGTGATCGACGTCCTCGACCTCCACAGCATCAACACACGGTTCGGACACAAGAGCGGCGACCTCATGCTGCGCCGGGTCGCGGATGCGGTCCGCGCCAAGGTCCGGATCGAGGACCTCGTCGGCCGGTGGTCGGCCGACAAGACCGTCGTGATCCTCCGCGACGTCACCGCCGACAGTGCGCAGCACGTCGCCGAGGGGCTCCACGGCGCGCTCGCGGCGCGCACGATCGACCTGCCGACCGGCGAGCGGCTCGTGATCCCGGTGACCATCGGGATCGCGGCGCTCCTGCCCGACGAGGACCCGCGCGACATGGTGGGTCGCGCGGCCGCCGCGGCGAAGCGAGCGCCCGGGGAGGGCCTCTCGATCGTCCCCGCCGCCCCCGGCGAGGCGCCGCTCGTGGCGCTCCAGCTGGAGATCCTCGACGAGCCCCCCGTCACCCTCGCCGGGACCTATCGCCTCCGTCACGAGATCAGCCGCGGCTCGATGGGCGTCGTCTACCGCGCTGACGACCTCGCGCTCGAGCGGCCGGTCGCGATCAAGATGCTGCGTCCCGACCTCGCCGAGGATCGCGAGTTCATCGAGCGGCTGCGCACCGAAGCCGCCCTGCTCGCCCGCATCCAGCATCCGAACCTCGTCCAGATCTACAACTTCGGCCAGGTCGGCGGCGACTCGTACTTCGTGATGGAGCTCGTCGAGGGCGAGGGTCTCCAGGAGGCGATCGCGCGGCACCTGCGCGAGGGCACCAAGCCCGCGATCGCCGTCAACGTCGCCGTGATCGAGGAGGTCGCGTCCGCCCTCGATGCGCTCCACGAGCGGGGGATCATCCATCGCGACGTCAAGCCGGCCAATGTCATCCGCGATCCGTTCCGCGGCCGCGGCGTGCTGGTCGACGTCGGCATCGCGCACGGCGCGGGCCTCCAGACGCAGGCCGCCGGCACCCCCGGGTACATGGCGCCCGAGGTGTTCGCGGGCGGGCAAGCGACCGCGCGCTCCGACGTCTACGGCCTGGCCGCCACCGCGTACGCGATCCTCACGCTCGCCGAGCCGTTCGGCGAGGGCGAGGCCCTGCACGTCCTGGCGCGCCAGACCCTCAACGAGCCGCCCGAGCGGCCGTCATTTCACATCCCCGCGCTCGCGCCCGCGGACGCCATCATCCTCGCCGGGCTGCATCGCGATCCCGAGCGCCGCCCCGCGACCGCCGGCGACTTCTCGCGCGCGCTGTCTGCCGCGCTCTCGATCGTGGCGCCTTCGCCGCGGCGGTCGCGCCGGGCCGCCGACGAGCTGCGCGCATCGCAGCAGGGCGTCGAAGGGGCGCAGACCCGCGGCATCGTGTTTCGCTCGGTGACGCGGGTGCTCGGGGTCCATCAGACCGCGCGGCTGCGCGACCAGATCGGCGGCGAGGATCCCGATCTCGCGCAGGCGCTGACCGACACCGCACCGCTGGCGTGGCTGCCGACCTCGATGCTGGCGCGCCTGCTCCAGGTCGCGCCGTGGCACCTCGAGTGGGACGGCGCGCAGCTCGCGCGGGACGTCGCGCGCGCGAGCGTGCGGGCGTCCTTCCGGCAGTTCTTTCCGTCGAGCGCCGCCACCCTGATGCCGGAGCGGACGCTGTCGGCGATCCGCAACGTGTGGGGCCGCTACCAGAGCTGGGGCGCCATCTCGTCGCGGCAGCTCAGCGTGACGGAGTCGGTGGTGCGGATGACGGGAACGACGCGCAACGCCGAGCTGTGCGCGTGGACCGCCGGGATGCTCGAACAGCTCGTGGTGCTCTCGGGTGGTCAGCAGACCACGGTGGAGCACGCCGAGTGTGAGGCGCTCGGCGACGACGCGTGCCAGTTTCGCGTCCGCTGGCAGCCTGCGTCCTGAGCGCTCAGAACAGCGTGGAGATCAGCAGCGAGAGCTCGTTGGGGAGCTCGGCGAGGTCACTCTTCGTCAGGAAGCCATCGGCCTCGCACGTGCGCGCGAGGATCTCGAGCTCGTCGGGCGCGAGCGCCGAGAACAGGACCACCGGGACGTGCGCCGTCTCGTACGTGGCCTTGAGCTGGCGACACAGCTCGACGCCCGAGGTGCCGGGCATGTTGACGTCGGTGAGGATCACGTCAGGACGCCACTCCCCGAGCGCGGTGGTCAGCTGCTCGACGTTGGTGGTGGTGCGCACCTCGAAACCGGAGCGATCGAGGACCGAGGCCACCATCCGCAGGGTGAGCTCGTTGTCGTCGATCAGCAGCACGCGGTTCGGTCTCGGCGTCACGATCGCACCTTAGCACCCCGCGGAGATCAGGGCGCCGGTGCCGGTGCGGTCGGGTCCGCGGCCGGCGTGCCATGCATCGGTCCGCCGCCCGCCCCGGCCGCACCCATCATCACGGTCCGGATCTCGGTCATCATCTTCTGCTGGTGCTCGGGCGGCAGCGTCTCGCGGCACGTCCGCATGCCCATCATGTCCTTGACCTGCGTCGCGTAGCACTCGATGGTCGCGGCCGGCCACCGGTCCTCGGTGCAGCGGGTCGTGAGGATGGCCGTGAGCTTGGTCTGGACCTCGCCGGCGTCGGAGCCGGCGGGCAGCGCGCCCACGGCCTTCGCCGCCGCCTCCGCGCACGTGGGTCCGGACGTCGCAGCGGCCCCCGGCTGGTCCCCCGTGGCGCCGGGCTCCGGCTTGTCCTTGCTGGCCTTGCTGCACCCGACGAGCACCAGCACGGCTGCGATCACGAGGTTCTGCATGCGCCGAGCTTATGTCACTTGCGACCCCGGCGTGGCGCGCGGTCCGGGCGTCAGTACGCCAGGCGATCCGAGAGGCGCCGCGGGATCGGGAGCCGCGCCGGCGCCGTCACCTCGAGCTGCGGCGCGCGCTGGGCCGCGCGCTTGCCAGTGCTCTCGGCGACCTGCCGGATGTGGTGCGCCCGCCAGCACGTCGCGTGGTGCTCGTCGACCAGGTCGGGGCCGTACGGCGGCACCTTGCGCTCGTCGAGCAGCGCGTGGCAGCGCGTCACCGCCGCGGGCGGCAGCAACGAGACCAGGAACGGGCCGAGCGCGTCGGGGGTGAAGCCCGCGCCACGCAGCACCGGCACGCTGACGTCGTCGGCGTCCTCCTCGTACGAGAAGTAGCGGAGCGCCGACCACGGGCGGTCGGTCGCGGCCTCGAACTCGACCTCGAGAGCCCGCAGCTTGGCGCGACGATCGCGCGCGAGCGCCGCGATGCCGTCGATCACGTGCTTGCCCTTGACGAGCGCCCGGTCCTCCGCCGTCAGCTCGGCCTCGATCGCCTCGACCGTGGTGCCGGCCAGCGCCGCCACGACGGCGATGAAGTCCTGCGAGAAGCCGGCGAGGCACTCGTTGCGGAGGGCCGCGAGCGTGCCCGCGATCCGCGCCGGCAGCGGCCCGCGGTCGAGCGTGATCACGCCGCTGACCGCGTCCACCGACGCCAGGATGTCGCCGCGCAGCGCCGCGTAGCGGGCATCCGTCGCCGTGCACGCGGCGGGGTTCAGCGTCCTGCCCTCGGCGCGCGCGGCGTCGAACACCATGTCGAGCTGACCGCCGAGCGGCAGCCCACCGAGGGCGGCGTCCGCGAACGAGCCGACCTCCTCGGCGGCGCCGCGCCACGCGACGCCGAACCCGCGCGCCATCGCATCGTCCTGCTCGTGCATGCCGATCGGCTCGCCGGTGCGCGGCGCGACGTAGAACCGGCGCAGCCGATCCTTCACGTCACCGACGACGTGGAGCCCGATCGCGTGCTGGAACTCGTGCATCATCACGCCGATCGCGCCATCGTCGTCACCCGGGCCGCGGAACAGGCCCGTCTGCACCATCACGGCGAAGCCCGCGTTGCCGCTGGCCAGATCGGGCGCGACGAACGCGTTCGGCGACTCGTCCTCGAGCAGCACGAGCGCGGGCCGCAGCGGCGCGAGCTCGCCGACGGGACGGTGCGCCCGGAACGCCGCCCACCCCTCATCGAGGAGCGCGCGCGTCTTCACGAACCGCGGATCGCTGGCGTCGAGCATCGTGCGCGGGGCGCGGCCTTCCTCGTGGGCGAGCTGGCGCTCGAAGTCGCTGAACCACGTCGCGGCGGCGACATCGTCGTCGAACGTCACGAAGCAGTCGATGTCGGGCGCCGCACACGCGAGCTGCGGATGACAGACGCCATCGCCGTACTGCGGATCGGTGCAGGCGTCGTCGCCCGGCCCGTCGCACTTGCCGCCGACGCAGGTGGGATCATCGCTGTCGCCGATCAGGCAGCCAGCACAGAGCAGAGGGACGAGCGCGAAGGAGAGCGAGCGGAGCAGGGTCATGAGCGAGACCTTTCGAAGCGAGGAGAGGCGAGGAGAGCCAGGAGAGACGCGAGCAGCGGCGAGGCCGCGGATCAGTTGTAGGTGGCGCTGAACGCGACGCCGACGGTGGCGACCGTCCAGTCGGCCTCACCGTCCGAGACTGCGCCCGCGAGGATCTCGAGCCCGACGCCGAGCCCGATCTTCGGTGCGATCCACCACTCGCGGCCGACGCCGAGCTTCAGCGCGAAGCCGAGCTCGGTCTCCGCCATCTTCATGTCGGACGTCTCGAGCGACATCAGGAGCGCACCCGCGGAGGCCGCGAAGTAGAGGTTGCTCGGCAGGTAGTAGTTGAGGCCGGCACCGGCGTACGAGATGCCCCAGACCACGTCGTCGTCGGTCTCGGTCGTCGTGCCGGAGCTCTCGATCTCGGGACCGAGCACGGCATGGCCGAGGAGCTCGGCGGCGAGGATCAGGCGCGGCGACACCGCCCAGCCCACGGCAATCCCGAGGCGCCCGGCGCCGCCCTTGAGCGTGAGCTCGTCACCGCCGGTGTCGGAGGTCGCGGCACCGCCCGCGACGCCGGGCGTGATGCGGAGGAACAGGCCCTGGTGGCGCTCCTCGGGCTGGGCTGTGTGAAGCTCCATGGGCTGGGCAGCGACGGACGACGCGGTGAGCGCGAGGATCGATGAGACGAGATAGGACAGGCGAGACATGACGACTCCAGGTTGGTTCTGCGGGTAGGACACGCAGCCCGGCGTTCGTCGCAAAGAAAGTTTTCGCAGCGGATCCGCGCACTCGCGCGCGAAGGCGGCTCACTCGTCGGCGAGCATGCGCCTGACGGAGATGTCGATCTGCCCCGCGAGCTCGCGCAGGATGCTGTCGACCGTCTCGTCGCCCGCCGCGAGCCGCGCGCGGAGGCCGGCGCGAGTCTCGGCGAGGAGGTGCTCGCGGGCCTGCACGAGCCAGCGCGCGACGGTGGCGCGGTGCACGCGCAAGCTCGGCGCCAGCTCGTCGAGCGTGAGCCCGTGCAGGTGGTGCATGCGGAGCAGGTTGCGCTCGCGCGCCGTGAGCGCGGCGAATGCGACCCGCATGGCGTCGGCACACGCGTCGGCGTAGCGGAAGCCCGAGCGCCGCTCGGCCTCGCCGCCCTGGATGGTGTCGAAGAACGACTCGTCGTCGATCAAGACGTTGCGGCGGCGGTCGCGCAGCAGGTTCATCGCGATCCGCATCGCGGCGATCCGGACCCACGCCCGCAGCGGTCCCTGCCCCGTGTAGTCGGCGACGCGCGCCTCGCCGGGCGCGGCCGACACCAGCAGGCGCTCGCGGGCGAGCTGCACCACCTCGTCGACGAAGTCCGTCGACGCATCGATGCGGCGGGCGGCCGCGGCCATCACCGGCGTGAGCTCGCCGTCGAACGCCGCGATCGCCGCGGTGTCGCCGTGAGCACACGCACACGCGAGGTAGAGATCGTCGGCGTGCGGGTGCTCCGACGCGAGCGGGACACCGAGCCGCGCGAGGTGCTGCGCGAGCTGCGCCGCGTCGACGAGCACCGCGGGCCAGCGGGCGGCACCCGCACGCGACCAGCGTGCGAGCGCGTCGTCGACTCCTGGCTCCACCGCGGTTCACCGTAGCACGTGGGTTTTTGTTTCTGCTAAAGCCGTGATCGTATGACCTGCCCGGCCGAGACCACGTTACTCCGCTACGTCAGCGGAGACCTCGAGGTGCGCGCCGTGCAGGACCTCGAGGCGCACCTCGACGAGTGCGGGAGCTGTCGCTTCGTCTTTGCGGAGCTCGCGCGCGACGCGCCGGGTGCCGGCACGGTCCCGGTGCGGCCGCTGCCGTTCGAGCTGAGCGTGGCGGCGGCGCTGCCGCGCGGCACGGTCGTCGGGCGCTACGTGATCGTCGGGCGGCTCGGGCGCGGCGGCATGGGCGTCGTCTACAAGGCGTTCGATCCCGAGCTCGATCGGCCGATCGCGCTCAAGCTCGTCGGCTTCGGTGGCCTCGGTGCCGAGCCCGAGGAGGCCCGCTCGCGGCTGCTGCGCGAAGCGAAGACGCTCGCGAGGCTGTCGCATCCCAACGTGGTCGCGGTGCACGACGTCGGCACCTACCACGAGGATGTGTTCGTCGCGATGGAGTTCGTCGCCGGCACCACCCTGCGCGGGTGGCTGCGCGAGCGATCGCACAAGCCGCGCGAGATCCTGACGGTGTTCCGCGCCGCCGGTGCCGGCCTCGCCGCGGCGCACCGGCTCGGCATCGTCCACCGCGACTTCAAGCCCGAGAACGTCATGGTCGATGCCGAGGGTCGCGTGCGCGTCCTCGACTTCGGGCTCGCCCGCTCGCTCGCTCGCTCGGCGGCGCGGCCGTCGATGACGTCGATCATCCGGCCGTCGACGGCGAGCACGCCCGCGACCGCGACCGCGCTCGAGACCGCGGCGCAGCTGACGCACGACGGTGCGATCGTCGGGACGCCGGCGTACATGGCGCCCGAGCAGGATCGCGGCGAGGACGTCGATGCCCGCAGCGATCAGTTTAGCTTCTGCGCGGCGCTCTACGAGGCGCTCTACGGCCAGCGCCCGTTCGCCGGCGACGCGTACGCCGAGATCGCCGAGCGCCGGCTCGCCGGCGAGGTCCGGCCGCCGCCGAGCAGCGCCGTGCCCGGCAAGATCCGCCGCGCCCTGCTCAAGGGCCTGCGC
>JALZOI010000869.1 GCA_030857245.1 Myxococcota bacterium | reverse complement strand
CGCCACACCCGCGGGCGAGCGATGCCGAGGGCGACGACCTCCGGCGGCGGCGTGAACCGCGCCGCGGCGGCGGCGAGCCGCTCGGAGAGCCCGGGATCCGCCGGCAGCTCGGCGAGCCCGAGGTATGGCACCTCGTGGCGCGGGAACAGTGGACGGACGTCGAGGTCGTGCTGGATCAGGCGATCGGCGATCACGACGTCGCCGATCGCGAGCCGGGGATCGACGCCGCCGGCGAGCCCGGTCATCACGATCGCCCGCGGCGCGAAGCGCTCGAGCAGGATCGCGGCGGTGGTGGCGGCGGCGACCTTGCCGATCCGGCTGACCACGCAGACGACCGGCTCGCCCGCGCAGGTGCCGCGGTGATAGCGGCGGCCGCCGAGCTCGATCACCTCGGCGGCGTGGGTCACCGCGATCACCGCGGCGAGCTCCTCCGGCATCGCCGAGATCACCCCGATCACGCCGTCACCACTTCTTGTCGTCGACGAGCCGGACGTCGACCCGCGACAGCAGCTTGCGCACGCGATCCGCCATGTCCTCGAACTCCGTGAGCTGGCTCGCCTGGTGGAGCTTGGCGGCGAAGTTCATGACGCGCACGAGGTACGAGAACAGGTTGCCCTCCTCGTGCTCGAGGTGGTGCTTCTCGATGAAGCCCATGAAGTCCAGGCCGGAGTCCTCGAGCAGCGCCCACGTCGTCTTCGGCTTCTTGCCGCCGTGGAGCTCGGGGTGCGGCACCTTGCCCGAGAACTCGCTGTGGATGAGCTCGACCTTCGTGAGCTCGCGCGGGTGCTCCTTGTAGTAGAGCTCCTCGACGTCCTCCCACGAGACCTGCGCGTTCGTCTCCCGCATCTCGCGGAGCTTCGCGCGCATCCACTCCTTCTTCGCGTCCTCGAGCTTGCGGTCGAGCTGGCGCTGGATGATGTCGTGATCGATCAGGTACTCGACGAGCTGGCGGAGCTCGACGTAGTCGAGCTGGTGGTTGAACAGCACGAAGAAGATGAACAGCCCGTCCATGCCCTGGAGCTGGCGGATCATCTCGCCCGACACCTGCGTGCCGTGCTCGTCGATGACGCCGATCGCCTTGAGGTTGTCGACGAGGTAGGCGAGCACCTTGTGGAGGTCGCGCTTCTCGCGGTCGGTGACGAGGAGGTTGTCGATCACGGTGACGATGTCGAGCCGCATCGACGGCGGCAGCGAGGCCTCGGCGGCGGCCATCCGCTGATCCGCGTCGCTGCCGAGCCCCGCGGTGGTCAGATCCGGCAGCCCGATCGCGAGCACCTGCTCGGCGGTGATCTTCGTGCGGCTGCGCAGCTCGGCCGGCTCGCCCTGCACGAGCTCCGCGTGGACCTCGGGCGTCCACACGATGTCGCCCTTGCGCTGGGCGTCGTTGCGCGCGCGGTTGTACACGCCCTTCTTGACCCGGCTCTCGTCGTACGCCGGCCGCTTCGCCGCATCCTTGAGCTCCTTCTTGAGGTCGCTGACGACGTCCTCGGGCGCGAGCGTGATCGCGAGGCCGCGGTCGTCGAACTGCGGCCGCCCTGCCCGGCCCGCCATCTGGTGGTACTCGGCGGCGGTGACCAGGCGGACCTGCTGCTTGATGAACTTGCGCAGCGACGGGAACACGACCGTCTTCGCCGGCAGGTTGATGCCCGCGGCGATCGTCTCGGTCGACACCACGAACCGGATCAGCCGCTCCATCGCGAGCTGCTCGACGAGCTGCTTGTAGCGCGGCAGGATGCCGGCGTGGTGGATCCCGATGCCGTGCGCGAGCAGCGGCTTGAGCTCGCGGGACACGCCCCCGGGCAGCAACGCCTCCTCGCACAGCGCCTCGATCCGCAGCTTCTCCTCGTCGGTCGTGAAGCGCCGGCACGACTTGATGAGCCGGGCGACCTCGAAGCACTGCTCGCGCCCGAACACGAAGATGATCGCGGGGACGTCGCCCTTGTGCGCGAGCTCGCGCACGGTCTCGATCATCATGTCCTCGCGGAACTCGTGGACGAGCGGCACCTTGCGCTCGCGCGACTCGACGAGCGCCATCGGGATCCGGCGCGTCAGCTCGACCCAGTGGCAGAACTGCTCCGGCCGGCCGACCGTCGCCGACAGGATCACGAGCTGGGTCCGCGGATCGAGTCCGATGATGGACTGCTCCCAGACGTAGCCGCGCTCGGGATCGTTGAAGTAGTGGCCCTCGTCCATGATCACGACGTCGGCTGGCGACACGTGCTTCTCCGCGACGATCCGGTTCCACAGGATCTCGGCGACCTCGACCTGGATCGGCGCCTCGCGGTTGACCTTGTAGTCGCCGGTCGCGAAGCCGACGTTCTCGTCGCCGAAGTCGACGCACAGCTCGCGGTACTTCTCCTCGGTGAGCGCGCGCAGCGGGGTCGTGTAGATGGCGCGATGGCCACGCCCGAGCGACGCATGCAGCGCCGCCTTCGCCATCAGCGTCTTGCCGGTGCCGGTCGGCACCGTGACGAGTACGCTCTCGCCGGCCACGATCTTCGTGATCGCCTGCTCCTGTACGGGGTATGGCTCGAGGCCGCGTCCCCACAGAAACTTCTCGTAGAAGGACAGCTCGAGCTCGCCCGCGGTCGGCACGGGCGACAGCCTAGCAGCCCACGCGGGCGGCCCGCAGCGCGACGCCGGCCCTCGATCTGCGTTAGTTTGGCACGGGGAGGTCAGGATGGGACAGCAGCAGTGGGTGATGGCGGTGATCGGCGGGCTCGTGACAGGCGCAGCCGCATGCGTGGCCGGATGCGTGGTCAACGGCAAGAGCTACGGGCCCGGGAGCAATCCGCCGCCGCCACAACGCGCGACCGGGCCACACGTGCCGGGGTCGCCGCCGCCCGCGCCGGGCGGCGAGCCGAGCCTCGGAGCCGGCTTCGAAC
>JALZOI010000868.1 GCA_030857245.1 Myxococcota bacterium | reverse complement strand
CTCGCTCTGCCGCTGTCCCACATCACAGTCCCGCCGCCGCCGCCCGCGTCGACCTCCGCTGGCTGAGCACCCGGCGCTACGACGGCCGGCTGGGCTACCGCCATGTGGGGTTCACACAGCGCTTACACCCGATGAAGGGCGCGACCATGCTCGCAACGCTTCAGCGGCTCGGTGTCGTTTCGTCCTTCAGCCGTCCCAGTGTCTCCGACGACAACGCGTACGCCGAGTCCCTGTTTCGCACGATGAAGTACCGCGCGAAATATCCGTCGGCTGGCTTCGCCACCGTCGAGGACGCGTCCCGCTGGGTGCGCGACTTCGTCGCTTGGTACAACGAAGAACATCAGCACAGCGGCATCGGCTACGTGCCGCCAGCGGCACGTCACGCCGGTGAGGACCTCGCGATCCTCGCCGCCCGCCGCACGACCTACGCGATCGCGCGAAGCAAGCATCCGGAACGCTGGGCTCGGCACACGCGAGCTTGGTCGCGGCCCGAGACCGTCACCCTCAACCAGAAAGTCGATCACGCCGCCGACAACACCGCTTCACTCGCAGCCTGAACTTTCACGCGACAACTATCTTGATTCCTACCGGAACAAGATGCACTGGGCGGCCCACGGCCGAACGGCCGCTGAGGTGATCGGAGCCCGCGCGGACGCCACGAAGCTGAATATGGGCTTAACAACCTGGTCTGGGGCGGGCCCGAGAAGGGCCGACGTCGCGATCGCGAAGAACTATCTCGGCGCCGACGAACTCGAAGCCCTCAACCGGATCGTGACGGCGTACCTCGAATTCGCCGAGCTGCAGGCGCTGAACCGCAAGCCGATGTACATGGCCGACTGGCTCGCGAAGCTCGACGACTTTCTGAAGCTCTCCGATCGCCAGGTCCTCCGTCATGCGGGCAAGGTCTCCCATGAAGACGCGATCGCGAAGGCCGAGTTCGAGTACGATCGATTCGCGACCGCGCGCGCCGCCCTACCGGCCCCGGTCGACAAGCACTTCGAGGACGCGGTCCGCGAAGTAAAGCGGCTCGACAAGACACGCATCACCGCGAACCGGTCCGACAAGGCGCTCACGAATCCGAGCGCACCAAAGAAGCCGAGGAAGCCGAGGAAGCCGAGGAAGCCGGGGAAGCCGTGACCGGCCTGGGGCAAGAACCGACTGATCACCCTCTTCGCGGGAGGTCGCGAACGAGCGACGGCGCCGCGATCCTCGGCGGGAAGAACGTCTCGATGGCCTTCTCAATGAGCCAGTCGAGGAACTCGCGGTCGGCCGTGTCGAGCTTCGCCTTTGAACGCCGCGCGGACGACGATCCTGAGTGATTTCGCGTTGTTGAGAGATTCAATCCTGCCCCCGCTACGATAGTGTATCTACCGGGAACCATTGGGTTGGTTCCCGGTAGATTCCTTTTCGGCCTCTGGCCATCTTCGATGACCATCAGAGGCAGCAGCGCCCCCTCGGCGACGATCTCGCCGTCCTCGCGCGGGCCGAGCTTGATCGAACCTCCGCGAAGCCAGCGGCGGAGCTGCTCGCGCGCCGCTTCCGGATCCTGCTTCAGACGATCGTCGAACTGGATCACCTGGGCTTCGACCTCCTCGATGCTCGGCAGGCGAATCGGCGTGCGCGCCTGGTCTTCGAGGTGTTCGATCGCCTCGCGCTCCTGGTTCGCGAACGTCTCGTGGTCGCGCAGCGTCGTGACGATGTACCGCGACCGCTCGCCTCCTGCGATGAAGTCCGCGAGCCCGGCCATCTTCTCTTCGGTGCGCTTGAGTCGCTCCTTGCGCTCACGCAGCTCGGCGTCGATCTTCTTCGATTGGTCGCGCAGGTCTTCCGCGGAGCGCTTGCGCACGTAGGCAACGCCCTCCGGTGCGAGCAGGCGTTCGCGGATCGTGTCCAGGATCTGCGGGCGCATGATGTCCTCGCGCACGCTGCGGCTGTTGCTGCACACGCCGATGCCCTTGGTCTTGTTCGCCTGACACCGGTAGTAGCGGTACTTGATGCCGCCCATCATCGACATCGGCGCGCCGCACGACCGGCACACGAGGATGCTCGACAGCAGGTAGGGCGCGCGCTTGAAGGTCAGCTCACCACGCATGCCCTGCGCGCCGTTCGTGTACCGGTCCTTCACGCTCTTGAGCCGCGCTTGCACTTCCTGCCAGAGATCGCGATCGATGATCCGCAGCGCGGGACGCTCCGTGGTCATGACCTCGGCCGCGTTACGCGCACGGGGCTGACGCTTGTTGGTGCCCGGGACCTTCACCCACTGGCGCTCCTTGAACTTCCAGGTGCCCGCGTAGCGTTCGTTGTAGAGGATCGCGCGGATCGTCGAGCTGCCCCACCCGAAGTTCTTGTGGCGGGTGCCGACGCGTGGCGATGCGATGCCGTCCTTGTTGAGGCCATGCGCGATCGTGGTGAGCGAACGACCATCCCGCGACTCGCGGAAGATGCGCATGATGATCTCCGCCTCGGCTTCGTGGATCTCGATGCGGTTGCCGGTGACGGCTCCGTGCGCGTCGAGGACCGGCACCGTGTGGAATCCGTACGCGACATTTCCCGTGGCGAACCCAGCGAGCGCGCGACCTTCGAGCCCGCGCAACGTCTTGTCGCGCAGGTCGTCGAGATACATGTCGCTCATGAGGCTCTTCAGCGTGAAGGCCATCTTCGCGCCGAGCGCAGACGTGTCGATGCCGTCCGCGACACCCACGAGCGGCACGCGCTTGAACTGGAGGCGCTTGAAGATCATCGCCGAGTCCGCGAAGTCGCGAGACGGCGTAGTCCCGATCCCTGTTGAAATTTGAGGTGGCGGTCAAACCGACCCCGAGAGGATTCTCGGGGCTCAAAACCGGAGAGACCGCCATGAAGAAGACTGCCAGGAAGACACGACCGACGGAA
>JALZOI010000243.1 GCA_030857245.1 Myxococcota bacterium | reverse complement strand
CGTCGGTCCTCGGCAAGCTGCAGCTCCTCGCCGGCGACACGGCGGCGGCCGAAGCCGCGTTCGATCTCGGGCTGCGCGCCGCGGCCGAAGCCGGCGACGACGAGCTGACCGCGGTCCTGCTGATGGACCTCGCACACCTCCTCGGCAACTCGCGGTTGCAGTGGGCCCGCGCCGCGGAGCTGGTGCGCGCCGCCAACGCCGCGGTCGTGCGGGCCGGGAATCCCCCGAAGCTCGAAGCCTCGTTCTTGCTGTCGCGCGGGCTGATCGCGGAGGTAGACGGGAACTTCGAGGCCGCGGAGCAGGACTACCTGCGCGCCCTCGAGCTGCGGCGCGAGATCGCCGGGCCGGACGACATCGCGATCGCGCTCCAGGCGCTCGCGATGGCGACGCGCGGTCTCGGCAAGTTCGACGAAGCCAGGCGGCACGGCGAGGCCGCGTTCGAGCTCGTGCGCGGTGCGCTCGGCGAGGATCACCCGATCGTCGCCGAGGCGGAGAGCAACCTCGCCCTGACGATCGCGGTCATGGGGAACGTCGCAGGAGCGCGCCAGCGCTGGGAGGCGGCGCTCGGACGCCTCGAGCGCGGCCTTGGCGAGGACGCACCCGCACTGGCGAACGTGCTGCTCAACCTCGACACCGCGTCGCGCTCGCTCGGCGACGCGGCGGCGGCCGATGCCTACCTGAAGCGTGCGCTCGAGGTCTCGACGGGCCCCAGCAACAGCCCCGACAACCTCGACGTCCGCATCCGCATCGCCAACCAGCTGGTCTCGACCGGCAAGCTGGCAGCCGGCATCCAGATGCTCGACGACCTCTCGCGCCGCGCCGAGGCGGCGCTCGGCAACGCCCATGGCACGACCGCCCACGCGTACCTGGAGCTGGGCGATGCGTACTACGACAGCGCGCGCTACGCCGAGGCCCTCACCGCGTGGGGAAAGGCCGTCGCCGTCACGCGTGCGCTGTACGGCGAGCGGCACGTGGCCGTGCTGTCGCTGCAGGGGCGCTACGGCCAGGCGATGCTGATGACCGGTGATGCCAAGGGGGCACGGGCGGTCTTCGAGGAGGTCGTGTTCGCACTCGAGGCAACGGTGAACCCCGACACGCCCCACCTCGCGACCGCGTACACCAACCTCGCCGACGCGCTGATCGCGACCGGCGACGCCGAGCGCGCGATCGAGCCCGCGACGAAGGCGCTCGCGATCCGCGAGGCTGGTGCCGCGGACGCGCTGCAGACGTCGGAGGCGCGGTTCGTGCTCGCCCGAGCGTTGTGGCGGGCGCGTCGCGATCCGCGCGCGGTCGCGATGGCACGCGTGGCCCGCGACGAGATGCGCGCGATCGGCCCGCGCGCGACGACGCTGCCCGAGATCCAGCGCTGGCTCGCGGGCACGCGGTGATCGCGCGCGCGCGCCGCGCCCCCGCAAGCTAACGCCGGGCGGCCTCGTACGCGCCCAGCAGCGCGCCGAGCCGCTTGCGCTGCGCGGTGGTGAGTCGCTCGTCCGAGATGAGGTCGGTGACCGTCTCGTAGTCTCCGCGGTTTCGGATGCGGCCGGCGGCGAGGACCTCGCCCACGACATCGCGGCGCTTGAACGGCAAGCGACGCTTCGCGACTTCGCGCCAGAAGGCAACGACCTTCGCGCCGGAAGCCTCGTTCCAGTACGTGAAGAACGCGGTCTCGAGCGACGCGAGGCTCGACGTCGTCGCGAACCCGAGCTCCGGATGCAGCGCCATCGCGCGCGTGGACGCATGAAACGCACGCATGTCGCGGGGACCTACGGCGAGCGCGATCTCGGACGCCTTGGCGAGTGCCTTCGCGCGCGCGCCGTACGCCGCGCTCGGCGTCGTGGTCGGGCGCCCCTTGATGCGACCTGCACGAAAGGCCGCGACGACTTCGCGCACGATCGCGTCGGCGAGCTGCGCGCGGCCCACCGCGATGCCCGTGATCCCGCGCGGGGCTCGTTCGGCAGCGACGAGCACGAGCGCCTCGCCGTACGTCGTGAAGTGTTGCTGGACGGCGCGCCACGCGCCGGCGTCGGCTTTGCCGCTCGGCACGAACACGACCGCATCGGCTCCGGTGAGCGCCAGGAACGCCTGGCTGCCGAGCGCCGCGCCGACGACGGCTCGGATCCGCAGCCGCGCGTGCACGCCGTCAGCGAGGGTCTCGTGATCGAAGAACCTCGCCGCGCTGCCCAGCGCGTCGGGGATCGTGACGAGCTCGCCGCCGCGCACGCGCTGGAGGGCTGCGAGCGTCTGCTGATTGGCCGCGTCACTCGCGCCGAACACCGCTACCTGGAACGTCCGCTTCACGCCGCGGTCATACCATCGCGACGCCCGCACGCGGCGCGCACGCGATCGCGCGCGGTGGCGAGCACGGAACCTGCTCCGCAACGATCACGAGCCGCGCGATCCTGTCTAGGATCACCGGGTGAGATCCAGGACGATGGTGTGGACGATCGCCTTCGCGGCTTGCTCGTCGAGCAGCGGTGGCGGGCCCGCGGCGAGCATCGCCGGCGTCGAGCTTCCGGCGAGCGTGGTCCCGGCAGGGGTCGACTTCCCGACCGCCTTTCCGCGCAGGATCGGCGAGCGCATGGTGGCCAGCGAGCTCTACGAGCTCGAGAAGTCCCAGCCGGGCGTTCGCTTGTTCTATGAGGGTAGCGCTGGTCCGGACGTCCGGACGATCACGGGGTACACGGTGCGCTTCAAGAGCGATCCAGTTCCTGATCTGGCGCGTCGGTGGGGCGCCTCCACGAGCAACGATCCGCGCGCCGATGGCGTCTCGATCGAGACGGAGAGCAATCACTGCTGGGCGGCGCCCGAACGCAAGGTCCAGGCGTGCGTCGTCAAGCTCCGTTCCAAGACCTTCCATGATCTCGAGTACACGGCGCTGCCCTGAGCTCGCTCGTGACGCCCCGGCACCATCGCGCCCGACCATGAAAGATTGCCAAGGTGACACCGTCGCCTCCCCCGCCTCGCTGGTACCGTCCGCCGCATGATGACCCGGAGTCTCCTGCTGGTGTTGCTGCTCACCGCGTGCGGCGACAACCACGGCACCGGCGGCGCCGCCAGCGATGCGTCGACCGAGCTGCCCGATGCGAACGGCTCGGTCGACGCGAGCGCGATGGCGGACGCGGCGGCGCCGCCCGACGGCTTCACGGTCGACCTCGCGTGTACGCTCGGCGAGCTGCAGCCGCTGCTGACGTGCGCGGTGACGAGCTGCTCGATGAACCCCACGCCCGCGTGCCTGCTCACGAGCTGCGGGCTGCTCCTGCTGTCGCTCTCGCCCTCGTGCCGGACCTGTATCTTCACGGCGCTGACCTCACCGGGCCCCGCCGAGGCGGCCGAGGCGTGTGGATTCGGTGACCTCGGCGGTCTCGGCGGCGTGTGACGCGGTCACGCCGGGGTGCACCATCGGGTGCACACGGCTAGTCCACTCGCCTGGGACAACGGCCCCGGCCACCCCGTGATAACTGGCAATCACGGGGTTGCGCAGGCACCTGGCTTGCTCACGTTGGCGCCGTGCGCAACGCCACCCTTCGCATCGCCCTCGCCGCCCTCGTGTCTGCGTGCGCAGCCCCCTCGGGGACCGATCCTGGCAAACCGCCACCGGTCTGGCACGATGGCTACGCTCACCGGCTGGTGATCAAGTTCGGCAACGAGCAGCGTGCCCGCCTCGACCCGCAGGGCAAGCTCGATCTGGCGTCAGCCAGCGACGCGGACCGGGTCGGCTCCGTGCTCGCGGAGCATGGCCTGCAGCTGAAGCCGATGCTGCGCCTCGTCGACGCCAAGCTCGATGCGCTCGAGGACCTTTCGGCCCATCCCTTCGATCTCCGCGCGCTGTACGCGGCCTCGCCGAGCACCCACCGCGAGCGCGAGCTCGCCGCGGCAAGCGAGCTCCTCGAGCTCGACGGCGTCGAGTACGTGTATCTCGAGCCGCTCGATGTCCCCCCACCCGGCGATCTCGCACCGACGACCCTGGCGTACGTCGATCGCCAGACGTATCGCGGGCCGGAGGGCATCGACGCGATCTACGCGGCGACCGTCGGCGCGACCGGTAGCGGCATTCGCCTGCTCGATGTCGAGTACGGCTGGACGTACGCGCACGAGGACCTCGTCGATCGGTCGCTCAACCCCGAGCCAGGCCACACGCTCACGCCGGAGGTGATCTCGCGGCAGTGGGATCAGCATGGGACCGCCGTCATCGGCGAGACGTCGGCGGTCGCCAACGGCTATGGCGTGACCGGCCTCGTCCCTGACGCGGACGTGTTCACGTTCCCCGAGATGTCCGTCGAGGGCGGCTACCGGCGCGTCGAGGCGGTCGCCGCCGCGGTCGCCGCCGCGCGCCCCGGCGACGTGGTCCTCCTCGAGATGCAGACGCCGGGCGCGCTCGGCAACTACGGCCCCGCCGAGTTCGATCCGGCCGTCTGGCAGATCGTCAAGACCGCGACCGATGCTGGCATCATCGTCGTCGCCGCCGCGGGGAACGGCACGGAGAACCTCGACGCCCCGGCGTATGCCGCGTACCGCGCGCGCGGCGACAGTGGCGCCATCATCGTGGGTGCCGCGAGCCACACCGGCAGCCGCCTGGGCTTCAGCACCTATGGCGAGCGCGTCAATGTCCACGGCTGGGGCGAGGGCGTCGTCACGCTGGGCTATGGCGATCTGTTCACCGCCGGGAATGACCTCAACCAGGCGTATACCGCGCAGTTCGCCGGGACGAGCTCGGCGTCACCGATCGTCGCTGCCGCGTGCGTCGCGATCCAGAGCTACGCCAAGGAGCAGCTGCGCCGCGTGCTGACGCCGGCCGAGTTGCGCGACCTGTTGGTGCAGACGGGACGGCCGCAGGCGGATCCGGGCGCCGGCGCGATCGGTCCGCTGCCGAACCTGCGCGCGGCCCTCGAGCGGCTCTCGACGGGGACGCCGCCCCCGCCCCCGCCGCCGCCGCCCGGCACGCTGATCATCAACGAGATCCTCGCTGATCCGCCGGCGGGCTACGATGCCAGTGGCGACGGTGTCGCGAGCACCATCGGTGACGAGTTCATCGAGCTCGTCAACGTCGGCGGCACCGCGATCGATCTGAGCGGCGCGACGATCTCCGACGCCGTCGGCGTGCGGGTGACGCTCCCCGCGGGCACGACGCTCGCGCCGAACGGCGTGCTCGTCGTGTTTGGTGGCGCCCCGCTCGGCGCCGGCGTCAGCGGCGTGCGCTACGTCTCGGCGGGCTCGCTCGCGCTGAACAACAGCGGCGATACGGTCACCGTCAAGCAGGGAGCCGCCGTGCTCGCGACCGCGACCTACGGCGGCGAAGGCGGCGGCGACCAGTCGCTCGTGCGCTCGCCGGAGCGCAGCGCCGGGGCACCGTTCGTCAAGCACCGCAGCGTCGCGACCACGCCGGCGTCGCCGGGCGTTCGCGCCAACGGTACGCCGCTGTAGCTCGCGGGCTGGTGGCGGGACCGGCGCCGTGGTCACCGCTTCGCGGGGCAGGCGGCGGCGTGGCGGTCGCGGAGCTGCGCGATCTCGGGGGCGCCCTCGGCGCCTGCCGCCACGACGGGCTTCATGTAGATGTCGAAGCTCGAGCACTCCGGGATGAACCTGCCGTCGGGATCGGCCTTGCGCGCTGCTTCGGCCTTGTCGACGAACACGGCGAGCGAGCGCAGCGCGAGGTCCTTGCCGCAGCGCTGCTCGATGGTGGCGGCGAGCTTCGGGTCGGCCTTCTGGATCGCCGCCAGGTCGGGCTTGATCACCGCGCACGACGACGACGCGGCGCCCGGGTCGGTGCTCGCCAGGGCGGTGTCGATCGTCGCGAGCTCCGTGCGCGCGAACTCGACGCCGACCTCGTCCTTGATCGCCTTGATGTCGATCTTGTCGGACGACGACGTCGTCGTCTCCTTGGATTCACACGCGGTCGAGGGCGAGCAACCCGAGCCACTTCATGACCGCGTTGTAACAGAAAGGCTCACGCCCGAGGACCGCCAGCGCCGCGCGCGCTCAGCCCGGCGGCGGCAGCAACCGGAACAGCAGCGCGTCGTTGTGCTGCGCGGCGATGCCGACGCACGCCTTGAGATCGGCGAGCGCGCGGATCGCGGTCTCGGCGAGCATGCGGCCGTCATCGCGGCGGCGCGGGGCGTCGGGGTTCGAGGCCACGTACTTGACGAAGTCGTCGTACTTCTCGAGCAGCTTCTGCGGCTCGTACTGCTCGAGCATCGGGATGAAGTGCGCCGGGTTGACGACGACCCAGTCGCCCTTGCCGATCTCGAGGACGTTGCGGTCGGCGTACGGAGTGGTCAGCGCCTCGTGCGGGATGGTGCCGAGGAAGCCTTCGTCGTCGGCCTGGAACTTGTGCGGCACGACCTCGACGAAGAACGCGAACAGCTCGATACCCTTGCGCAGGTTCGCGAGGTCATCCTCGTCGAGCGGCGGGAAGCCTTCGGGCAGCCCGACGTGCATCGCCGGCATGACGACGCGCTCGAGGATGTCGATCGCGACCGGTGCCGTGGCGCGGCGGAGCGCGACGATCTGCGCGATCGCCTCGAACAGCCCGCGATCGGTGGTCTGCTTCGCGATCGGCTCGTCCTGCTTCGCGCGCGAGATCGCGGCGACGACCTGCTCGACGATCTGCGAGTTGCCCGGGCCGAGGCGTGGTCCGCTCTCCTTGAGCGCGGCGATCAGCGCGGCCACCGGCTCGTCGTTCCACAGCTTCGCGAGCCGCGGGAAGTCCATCGACATCCACTGCCCCAGCGGGACGGTGTGGAGCCGGATGTAGTGCTGCGCGACGAAGCGGTCGAGCAGCGGACGCCGCTCGCCCTCCTGGATCACCTCGAACTCGACGCGGTTGGCCGCCGCGGGGTCGGCGTCGGGCGCGGGGGCGAAGCCCTTGGCGACGAGCCGCTTGGAGCTGACCTGGCGCGTGACGAGGTACTTGACGACCTCCTCGGCGCGCTGCTGCCCGAGCCGGCGGCTGGCCTCGACCACGTCCTTGCCGTCGCCCGACGCCGGGCCGAAGCCGTCGACGTGGACGGTCTCGACGTGCGGATTCTCGAGCATCGTGCGCACGACGCCATCGAGCGCGGGCTGCAAGGCCGGCGTGATCTCGATGCTACCGTCCGCGAACGCGACCTTGGTGTCGATCACCGTCGGTGCGGTCGTGTCATGGAGCTGCCGGATCCGCTCGATCTCGGTGACCATCTTCTTGGTCGCGCCCGAGCCCATGCGGAGCAGCTGCTCGGAGAACACGAACGGCGCGATCTCCAGGAAGATCTTGGAGAAGCCGATGCGCCAGGTGTGGGGGTCATCGCCCATCATCAGCCAGTGGCCGCCGTGGCGACGCCGGATGGTCTCGCCGATCCACGCGCCGTACGTGAACCAGACCTCCCAGTGATCCTCGGCCTTGAGGTCGAGCTCTTCCTTGTCACCGATCTGGCCGAACAGCCACGTATCGAAGGTGATGAGCTCGAGCGACTGGGCGAGCGACAGCGCGCCTTGATCACCCTCGATCTCGGCGAGCGAGGCGACGGTGTCACCGTCGGGATCGATCAGCTCCTCGATGATCAGCTCGGACTGGCTACGGGCACGCGAAGCAAACCGGTAGGCCCCCTCCCGCAGCTCCGTCATCGCCTTCTCGAAGCGATCCTTGGCCTCTTGCTCGGCGGCGGCGAGTTGCTTCGCGCTCTCTGACTGCTTACCGGACTCGGACACGGCGGCAGTATACGCATGAGGTCGCGGCGAGACGCCCTCTCGGTGGTCAAACCTTTCCCTACCTCCGCCCCTACCTCACCACTGCCCACAGTGACACGTCAGAGTTGAAAAACCGTCCGGAACAGCACACCCTAGTTCGAACGTGGGCACAGTTCCTGGGGGGACCAAGCTAGGCCGTTACGCGGTCGTGAAGTCGCTTGGCAGTGGCGCGGTGGCGGAGTTGTTGCTCGCCCGCGCGGCGCCGACCGAGCGCCCGCTCGTGCTGAAGTACGTGCGGCCCGAGGACGCGGTCGATGGCCCGTTCCTCGAGACCTTCATCGCCGAGGGGCGGCGCTCCACGCAGCTCCATCACCCCAACATCGTCAAGGTCCACGAGGTCGGCCGCGAGGACGGCACGCACTACCTCGCCACCGAGTACGTCCACGGTGATGACGTTCGCAAGCTGCTCGCCCGGCTCCACGAGCGGCGCGCGAAGCTGCCGATCCAGCACCTGATCGCGATCACGACCGCGGTCGCCACCGCCGTGCACCACGCGCACGAGCAGCGCGATCCCGATGATCGGCCGCTCAACATCCTGCACCTCCACCTCGATCCCTCGAACGTGATCATCGCGGCCGATGGCACCGTGAAGGTGGCGGACTTCGGGATCACGCGCGCCGCGTTCGTCGAGTCGCGCGTCGATCAGCTCGGCCCGTTCATCAGCTACATGTCACCCGAGCAGGTGACCGGGCACGCACTCGACCGCCGCACCGACGTGTTCGGCATCGGCGTGCTGATGTACGAGCTTGCCACCGGCCGCCCGCTGTTCAAGAGCGAGAACGACTTCCTGACGATGGCGACCATCGCCGCCGGCGACATCCCGCCGCCGACCCGCCACCGCGGTGATCTCCCGAAGGAGCTCGAGACCATCATCCTGCGCGCCCTCGCCCGCGCGCCCGAGGATCGCTACGAGACCGTGCTCGAGCTCCACGACGCGATCGATCAGTTCGCCGCGAAGGCCGGCGTGCGCGGCTCGCTGACGACGCTCGCGGGCTACACCAAGCGGCTGTTCGGCGTGCGCCCCGAGCCGTGGCTCGTCGAGGAGGAGGTCACCGAGCTGCTCAGTGCGGCCGCGATCGACGGCATCCCCAAGGGCCTCGCGACGCCGCCGATCGAGGCCGTCCAGGGCGTGGGCTTGCCCGGCTTCGTGGTGGCCTCCGCGAGCTCGCCGCTGCAGCGTGCACGGCGCCAGGTCTCGCGGGATCAGCCGACCGAGCAGCTCAACATCGGGAGCCTCGCGAAGGCAGTCGCCGACAAGTCCGTGCCCGTCAAGATCCCGGCGCCGGCGCCGGCGGCACCGAAGGCGATGCCGGCGGTGGCGGGCAGGTCCTCGACGCGCAGCATGCCCGTCGTGACCCCGCCGACCGCGGTGCGGATCCGACCGAAGACGGTCCAGATCCCGGTGCACGCCGCCGACCGCATCGTGAACGAACGGATCGAGAAAGCGGAGAGCAAGCTGCCGCCGCCACCGCAGTCCTTCCACGAGGACACCGCCGCCGGCGACGACACGCTCACCAACGACACCCTCGTCAACGCCGAGCTGTCCGAGCACCCGCTGGTCGCGCGCGCCGCCCTCGCGGCCCTCCACGCGGCCGACGACGCCGACCCCGAGGAGACCAAGCCCAACATCCCGATGCAGTCGATCGCGTCGAAGCCGAGTGGCAACGGCGTGGGCGCGCGGGCCCCGCAGGGCGCGAACGGCGCCACCAGCGCGGGCCCGAGCGCTGCCCTCGCGAAC
>JALZOI010000867.1 GCA_030857245.1 Myxococcota bacterium | reverse complement strand
TCCCGCTGCCGCGCTGGCGCGAGCTGCGCCGCCAGGTGCTCGAGCGTGCGGTGGCGTGGGGCCTGTGGATGGGCCCCGAGCTCGCGCAGGTCGCCGTCAGCGAGGGGCTCGCGCGCTCGCGCCGGGATCTCGTGGTCCGGCTCGATCGCGGGTTCCAGGCGCTCCAGCAGCACCCGACCGCGTTCGACATCGACGAGGACGCCGCCGCCGACAACGCCAAGGCGATCGCCGAGGAGGCGAGGGCCCTCGGCGTCGAGCTCGAAGCGCCGCGGACGCCGAACGGCCGCGCGCCGACGGCCGGCACGATCAAGACGAGCGAGGAGGATGCGGTGGTGTCGGGCTCGATCGGCGCGACGCCGGCGAAGGGGTTCCCGCGCCTGCGCTCCGTCGAGGAGCTGATCGCGCTGCTCGAGGACAAGCAGCGGCGGCTCGATGCCGCGCTCGAGCTCTGCGATCGCGCGGATCCGCGCGCCGCCCGTCCGGTGATCGGTGCCGTCTCGAAGATGGGCCGGGCCGAGGCCGTGCGCGTCCTCGGGATGTCCGTGAAGTTCGGCGACGCCGCGAAGCTGCCCCTGATGGAGGGCCTCGCGAGCAGCAAGGCGTTCCTGCGCCACGGCTGCGCGCTCGCTCTCGCGCTGCTGCGCACCGACGACGGTGCCCAGGCCGTCATCGATCTGATGATGACGGAGCCCACCGAGATCTGGCGCGAGGTCGCCCGCGCGATCGGGCAGGTCGGGCCCGCGGCGCTGCTGCCGCTCGCCAGCACCTACGGCCGGCTCGGTGACAAGGTGACGCCCGCGATGACCGAGCGGGTCGCCTGGGCGATGGCCCATGTCGCGGTGCGGGGCGGCAAGGCCGCCGTCGAGACCATGGCCGGGGGACAGAGCGTGGTGGCGCCGGTCGCCCGGCAGGCCCTCGAGCTCCACACGTCGGCGGCGAAGGACCATGTCCGGGTCCGCCCGGGGGCCGAGGGCTCGCAAGCGGGCCGCGATGTGACGGTCAATCGCGCGTTCTCGCGGCGGTTCTTCGAGGCGCTGGAGCAGGGAATCCCCGACGCCGGCCACGCCGGCCTGCTCGATCTCGAGGCCTCGGGCCCCATGGAGGTCCTCGACGAGGCCGACCTCATCGAGGATGACGACGAGGAGCTGGATGAATCAGATCTCATCCAGACCTGATCGGCCTGTGATTTCAGGTATCATCGGAGCGCACTCCTCATGAGGATCGGGATCTTTTCGGACGTCCACGCGAACATCGAAGCGATGAGCGCGGTGGTCGAAGCGTTCAAGACAGAGCGCATCGACAAGTACGTATGCATCGGCGACGTGGTCGGCTACGGAGCCTCCCCGAACGAATGCTGCGACATGATCCGCAAGCTCGCGTCGTACACGATCCTCGGCAACCACGACGCGGCCGTCGCCGGTCGGATGGATTACTCGTACTACTACGACGCCGCGCGCCAGGCCCTCGATCTCCATTCGCGCCAGCTCTCCCAGGAGAACATGGCGTGGCTGCGCACGCTGCCGTACGAGGTCCGCGAAGGTGACGTCACCTTCTGCCACGGCTCCCCGATCAACCTCGAGGAGTTCGAGTACATCTTCTCGGTCGAGCAGGCGACGCGCTGCCTCGATATCTGGGACGAGCTCGGGATGGTGACCTTCATCGGTCACTCGCACCTCTGCAAGTCGTTCGCGCTGACGCGCGACGAGGTGTTCGAGGTCGTCGCGACGAAGTTCGTGATCCGGCCCGAGCACCGCTACATCATCTCGGTCGGCTCGGTCGGCCAGCCGCGCGACTACGACAACCGCGCCAGCTACTGCATCTACGACACCGACGAGCGCGTGTTCGAGTTCAAGCGCGTCGCGTACGACATCGACGCCGCGGCACAGAAGATCTTCGCGGCCGAGCTCGAGCGCAACTTCGGCAATCGCCTCTTCCTCGGCGTCTGACGCGACCAGGCGACCCCCGGAAAGGATTGGCCGCCAAGGCCGCCAAGGGACGCCAAGGATCATCAGGACGCGAGTGCGCGGGTCGCCCGTACGCTCAGGAAACCCTTCCTTGGCGGCCTTGGCGGCCAATCCGGTTCCTACTCCGGCGGGACGGCGGTCGGCGCGAAGCGCAGCGAGCCGTGCTTCACGAGATCATAGGTGGCGTCCGTGATGACGCCGTCGCGGCGCATGGCGCGGAGCACGGTGGCGAGGCGCTCGGCGGACATGGGATCGAGGCCGCCGGCCTTGCGGATGCGGCGGCTCATCGAGGTCGGCTGTGAGGTCAGGGCGGCGAGGAACGCGGCCTGGCGAACGGTGAGCTCGGCGGGCGTGGTGTCGAACCAGTGGCGGGCGGCCGCGGTGATGCCGAAGATCTTGGGGCCGAGCTCGATGACGTTGAGGTAGCGCTCGAGGATCTGCTTCTTCTCGAGGCGGGCCTCGAGGCGCCAGGTCAGGATCGCCTCCTGGAGCTTGCGATCGAGGCTGCGACGCTGGGTCAGGAAGGCGTTCTTGACGAGCTGCTGGCTGATCGTCGAGCCGCCCCGGGCGAGCCGGCGCTCGCGCAGATCGATCTCGAGGCTGCGCGCGATCTGGACGAGGTCGAAGCCGTCGTGGTCCCAGAACCGGCCGTCCTCGGCCGACACGAACGCGTTCGGCACGTAGTACGGCAGGCTGCGCAGCGAGGTGAAGCCGGGCTCGCCGCGGCCGATCCGGACCCGCGAGCCGTCGGCGAGTTGCTGCTCGCTGGCGTCGATCAGGGTCGCGACGTCGCCCTCGGGTGCCTCGAAGGTGACGCCGCAGCCGCCGGTGAACGACCGCGACAGCCCGGCGCCTTCCCCGGGCGGGCCGGCGAGATCGACGGCGAGCCGGGCGCGCGCGCCGAGCGAGCCGGTCAGGCCCATCCCGTCG
>JALZOI010000866.1 GCA_030857245.1 Myxococcota bacterium | reverse complement strand
GGTGCGCGCCGTCGCTCGCTCGGCCGCCGGCGACGAGGCGGGCGCCGCGCAGGATCTCGCGCACGCGTGCCAGCTCGGCGACGCGGTGGCCTGCCAGCAGGCTCGCTGACGGCACCGGCGCGTTGCGTCGGGTGCGCTCCCGGCGTAAGTCCCGTGCATGCCAAATCGCCTCGCCGCCGAGAGCTCGCCGTACCTGCGGCAGCACGCCGACAATCCGGTCGACTGGTGGCCGTGGGCCCCGGAGGCGTTCGCGGAGGCGAAGCGCCGCAACGTGCCGGTGTTCGTGTCGATCGGCTATGCGGCGTGCCACTGGTGCCACGTCATGGCGCACGAGAGCTTCGAGGACGCCGAGACCGCGAAGCTGATGAACGAGCGCTACGTCAACGTCAAGGTCGACCGCGAGGAGCGCCCTGACGTCGACGCGATCTACATGAACGCGATCCAGGTCCAGGGCGAGAGCGGCGGCTGGCCGCTCTCCGCGTTCTGCCTCCCCGACGCGCGGCCGTACTTCCTCGGCACGTACTTCCCGCTCGCCCCCCGGTTCGGACGGCCGACGTTCAAGGATCTCCTGAACGCGATGTCCGACGCGTACCTGCATCGCCGGAGCGACGCCGAGGACAACGCGCTCGCGCTCGTCGATGGGCTGCAGCGCGTCGACGATCACTACCGGCGCGGCGCGCACGGCGCCGATCCCAAGGCGCTGACGGCGTCGCTGCTGATCACGGCCGGGCGCCAGCTCGCCGAGCGCTGCGATCCCGAGCACGGGGGCCTCGGCGGCGCACCGAAGTTCCCGTCGAGCTCGAGCCACGACCTGCTCGCCCGCGCGGGTCGCTTCCCGTTCGGCCAGCCCGCGCGCGCCGCGTACGACGAGTGGGCGCGCGGCATGGCGGAGGGTGGCCTCTACGATCACCTCGGCGGCGGCTTCGCCCGCTACTCGGTCGACGCGAAGTGGCTCGTGCCGCACTTCGAGAAGATGCTGTACGACCAGGCCCAGCTGCTCGGTGTCTACGCCAACGTGTGTGCGATGGGCGCGCCGGCGACCGTGACCGGCGACGCGAAGCTCGCCGACGACGCGTGGCGCGCGCGCGCCCGCGAGGTGATCACCGAGACCGTCGGGTTCCTCGAGCGCGAGCTCTCCGATCCGGACGGCGGCCTGTGGTCGTCGCTCGATGCCGACAGCGAGGGCGAGGAGGGCAAGTTCTACGTGTGGACGCCGGCGCAGCTCCGCGAGGTCCTCGGGCCGACGAACGCGCTGATGTTCGCGCAGGCCTACGGCGTGACCGACGCCGGCAACTTCGAGCACCGCACGACCGTGCTGTCGCGGATCACCCCGCGGACCTCGCCGTACGAGGAGGAGCACCTCGCCGAGCTCCGGGCGAAGCTGTTCGCCGCGCGCGCCGCACGGATCCGACCGGGCACCGACGACAAGGTGCTCGCCGGCTGGAACGGGCTCGCGGTCCGCGGGTTGATCGCCGCGTGGCGCGCGACCGGCCACGAGCCCGCGCTTGCCCTCGCGCTGCGCGTCAGCGTGTGCTTGCGGGATCGCATGGTGACCGGGGACCGGATCGCGCGCATCTCTCACGAGGGCGCCACCAAGGAGCTCGACGGAACGCTCGAGGACTACGCGTTCTGCGCGGTCGCGTTCCTCGATCTCGCGGAGGCCACCGGCGATCGCAGCTGGTGGGACCTCGGCGCGCGGCTGCTCGGCAGCGTGCGCGAGCGCTTCGTCGCCACCGAGGATGGCGTCGTCGTGTTCTATCTCGCGCCCGCGGGTGACCCGCTGCTCGTCCACCGGCCCGAGTCGCACCATGACGGCGCGATCCCCGCCGCCGCCGCGCTCGCCACCGAGGGCCTGGCCCGGCTCGGCCTCGTCGCCGGTGATGACGCCGCGCTCGCGCTCGCCGAGCAGTACCTCGTGCAGCGGCTGACGGCTACGACCGGCGTCAACGCCTGGGCGACCTCGGCGCTGCTGGGCGTGCTCGACCTCTACCTCCACCACAAGGTGGCGGTGATCAGCGAGGGCCCGGGCCGCGACGCGCTGATCGCCGCGGCGCGCGGGCTCTACGCGCCGACGCTGGCGCTCGCTGGCCCGTGGGCGAGTGCCTCGGTGCTCGAGGGCAAGGTCGCCGCGCCCGATGGCCGCGCGCGCGCCTACGTGTGCAGCGGCCCGACGTGCTCGGCGCCGGTCACCGAACCGGCCGCGCTGCGCGGGCTGCTCGTCGCGTCGCGCGTCCCGTAGCTCAGACCGACTTCTTCATCCCGTACATCAGCAGCAGCGAGAACGTCGCGATCGGGATCAGGTACGGCACGACGACGAGGCCGAGCTCGAAGCGGTTCCACCCCACGATCAGCTCGAACCACGCCACCGCACCGGCGATCAGCAACGCGCCGAGCGCTTCGGGCCAGTCGGTCTCGACCTTGAGCCCGAGCCAGAACACGAGAGCCCCGACGCCGAACATCACCGTGGCGAGCGCCCAGGAGGGCAGGCCCATGAAGCTCCTCATGCCCTCGGAGGCGCGGGTCGGATCGTTCCACACGACGTTGACCACGACGACGATCGCGACGAGCACCACCATCAAGATCAGGTAGGTCCAGACGCGGCCGCGGCCCTTGCCCATGAACTCGCGCTCGACGATCTCGCTCCCCATCCGGGCAGCGTAGCGCGCTACGGCGTACCGCGTGCGCGATCGAGCAGGTTCTTGCGGGCGGCGTGCATCCGTCCCGTCGTCGCGAGTGGCTCGAGCGCGGCGCGCACCGCGAGCCACGCCGCGGCGGCGCCAGCACGATCGCCCGCTGCCGCGGCGAGCTCCGCGAACCCCGCGTGGACCTCGGCGCCGAAGCCGGGCCACTGCGGGTTCTGCGGAGCGCGGGCGGCTCCCGCGGCCACCACCGTGA
>JALZOI010000865.1 GCA_030857245.1 Myxococcota bacterium | reverse complement strand
GTCCTGAGGATCGTCAGCGCGTCGGCGGCGCGCCGAGCGCTGGCCTCGTGGCCGACGAAGAGCCACGTCTTGCGATCGAGCACAATTCGAAGCTCATACTGCCCATGTCGCATTTCACGCGGAGGTGCACTATCCGTGGCATCCCGCGTGTGGCCGCGAGATCGACGTCAGGTATCGCGAGAAGCGTGCCGGAGAGGAGGTCTTCGTCTGCGCGATCACCGACGACGCCGCGGTCGTCATCCCTGCGTGGATGTTCGATCGAGCGCTGTGCGCGCGTCTAACGCTCGGTGGGCGGCGCGCGTCGATCGTCGCGCTCCGTGAGGCACGAAGCATCATCGACGAGCTCCGATCCGCGAAGTCGAGCGCATCTTCTGGCACCGTGCCGTCGGAGGAATCCGATGGCAAGACAACCTTCCGTGCGCGACCGATCGTCAAGCCCGACACTGCAGATGGGGATCGCGTTCCTGACGAGGGAAACAATTCTCGATCCGAAGACGCGAGCCGAGGTCGTCGCTCTCCTCGGGCGGCTGCTGCTCGAAGCTGCGCGACAGGGCGGCGAAAGCGAGGCTCGCGATGACGCTCCGTGAGCTTCCCAAGGACGTGTTGGGCCGCGGGGCTGTCGTCTACATCCGGCAGTCGACGGGAGCCCAGGTGCAAGAAAACCTTGAGAGCCAGCGGCGCCAGTACGAGCTCGTCGACCTCGCTCGCCGGTACGGCTTCCGGGACATCGCGGTGATCGATGCAGATCTCGGTCGGTCGGCGAGCGGCACGATGGACCGCCCTGGCTTCCGCGATCTCGTTGGCCGCATCTGCGAGGGCGGCATCAGCGCAGTCTTCTGCCTCGAAGCTTCGAGACTGGCGCGAAACGGACGCGATTGGCATCACTTGCTCGAACTCTGTGGCCTCGTCGGCGCCTACGTGATCGACACTGACGGCATCCACGATCCCGGACTCCCGAACGACCGGCTCTTGTTGGGCCTGAAGGGGACGATGAGCGAGTTCGAGCTCTCGCTGATCCGCAAGCGCCTCGTCGACGCGGCAGTAGCGAAGGCGCGCCGCGGCGAGCTGCGGATCGGCGTGCCGGTCGGCTACATCTGGTCTCGCGACGAAGAGCTGATGATGGACCCCGACCGACGGATCCAGGACGCCATCCGCACCGTGTTCCGTCTCTTTGAACGCCTCGGCAGCGCGACGCAGGTCCTTCTGCATATGCGTCGCGAAGGCCTTCTGTTCCCGCGCCCCGTCGACGGCCGATGCGGGTCGCAGCTCGGGTGGCGCCCGCCGGCGTATCGAAACGTCATCTCGGTCCTGCAGAATCCATTCTACGCCGGCGCCTACGCGTACGGAAAGGCGCGGGTGCAGACCGAGCTCGTCGACGGGTCGCTGCGGAAGGTCTACGGCCGAGCGCGACCGATGGAGCAGTGGACCGTGCTCACGCGCGATCACCACGAGGCATACGTCTCGTGGGAGGATTTTGAGCGGAATCGCGCGCGCCTCTCGCGCAACTCGTTCTGCCAGAAGGCGGGCAGCTCGAAGTCCGGTCGCGGCGGCAGGGGCTTGCTCGCGGGTCTGCTCCGTTGCCGGCGCTGCGGACGCATGCTGCGCGTCGCGTACACAGGCCACTACAACAAGCCCCGATACGTCTGCCGCCGCGGTCGGCAGATGCACGGGATCGATCCCTGCATCTCCTTCGGCGCCCTCCGACCGGACGTCGCGATCGGAGCCGAGATTGTCCTTGTCGTTGAACCCCTCGCGGTGGAAGCTGCTCTCGTGGCGGAGCGCGAGGCGATCACGCAGATCGACGAGCAACGCCGTGCTCTCGAACTCGAACGCCAGCAGGCGGAGTACGACGTCAAGCTCGCGGCGCGTCGCTACGAGCGCGTCGATCCCGACAATCGGCTCGTCGCCACCGAGCTCGAGGGGCGGTGGAACGCGGCGATGGCGCGCTTGAAGGAGTGCGATGCTCGGCTGCTCGCTGGCTCGAAGTCGAAGCCCGCGACGATCGATCGAGACTCGCTCCTCTCGCTCGCGCGAGACCTCGACGGGCTCTGGAAGTCGCCCTCCACTGACATGCGGACGAAGCAACGGCTCGTCCGCGCGCTGATTGAGGAGATCGTCGTCGACGTCGATGACGACAAGCGCGAGGTCATCCTCGTGATCCACTGGCGTGGGGGACAACACTCCGAGATCCGCGTGAGCAAGCCCCAGCCGGGTGAGCACGCAAGGAGAAACACCATCGAGGTTGACGAAGTCATTCGCCAGATGGGCACGGGCTGGTCCGACGAGCACGTCGCGGCCACGTTGAACCGCATGGGTTCAACGACGCCCTTCGGGCATACATGGAGCGCCAAGCGCGTCGGCGACTATCGTCGCACGAAAGGGATCCCGGGCTACGAGTCCGCCATCAAGGACGGGCGGTGCCTGACGATGATCGAGGCAGCTGAGAGAGCGGGCGTGACGTGTCACGCGATCCGCGTCTTGATCCGCAAAGGAATCTTGCCCGCGAAGCAGTACGTATTCGATGCTCCGTGGCAGATCCTCGCTGCCGATCTCGAGCGATCCGAGGTGCAGGAGGCGCTACGCGGCCGTCGCAAGCGCGCGGGTCGCCCGTCTCGAATTTCTCGCGACGATCGCACACTCAAGATTCCGGGCACTTGACGAAGGGGTGCACAATGAAACGAGGACGACCCAGGTCCGAAGGCCGCTCTCCACCTCGTTGTTGGTGAGCTCCATCAGCGGGTCGCGCAAGAACGCGGAGAGGCGGGGCCATTGACGGTCGAGGTATCCGAGAGCTTGCCCGAGCACGCTCTTCGGCTCGACGTCGCGGCGGCGCCTGTCGACCCAGGCCCGGAGCTCGGCCATGATCGGCGCGCTCTCGCGAACGCGCCGCTCGAAGCGCT
>JALZOI010000864.1 GCA_030857245.1 Myxococcota bacterium | reverse complement strand
GTGATGTTCTACGACGTCGGCAGCGTCACCGACTCGTTCACCGACCTCGCGCTCCACCAGGACGTGGGTTTCGGGTTCCGCGTGCTGATCCCGCAGACCTCGCGCGAGCTGTTCCGCTTCGACCTCGCGGTGCCGCTCGATGGCACCGAATCGACGCGCGCGTTCTACCCGAAGTTCCAGGCGAGCTTCGAGCAGGCGTTCTGATCAGTTTGCGGCCGGCCGGGTGCGCGCGAGGAACCGCACGATCAGGTACGCCGCCGTCACCGTGAGCCCGGCGGAGAGGCCCCACCACAGGCCCGGCGCGCCGAGGCCCATGCCGAACGCGAGGCCCAGCGAGATCGGCAGGCCGATCGCGTAGTGGCCGATCACGTTGCCGACGAACGTCGCGCGGGTGTCACCGAGCCCGCGCAGCGCGCCCGCGGCGATCGCCTGGGCGCCGTCGGAGAGCTGGAACAGCGCCGCGATCTGGAGCAGCGGGACGGTCGCGAGCACGACCGCCGGATCGTTGGTGAACAGCCGCGCCACGGGCGCCGGGATGATCACGAACAGCGCGGCGAACAGCGCCATGCCGCCGACGCCGAGCCCGAGGCCGAGCACGCCGCGGTGCCGCGCCAGCGCGCGGTCGCCAGCGCCGATCGCATGCCCGACGCGCACGCTGGTGGCGCTGCCGATGCCGATCGCCATCGCGAACGTGAAGCTCGCGAGCGTCAGCGCGATCGAGTGCGCCGCCGCAGGCAGCGTGCCGATCGACGCCGCGAGCACGGTGGCGAGGCCGAAGATGCCGACCTCCGCAAACAGCTGACCGCCGACCGGCGCGCCGTAGCGCACGATCGCCACCATGTCGGCGCGGCGCGCGGGTGGGCGAGGCTCGCCACCGTCGAGCGCCCGCGCGGACACGAAGTAGACCGCGATGATCACGACCTGGACCACGACGGTCGCGATCGCCGCGCCGGCGACGCCCATCGCGGGGATCCCGAGCGCCGGGACCCCGAAGATCAGTGCGACGTCGATCACCACGTTGGCGAGGTTCCCCGCGATCACGGCGACGATCAGCGGCCGGGTCGTGCTGCGGGCCGCGAGGTAGCTGCGCAGCGCGATCGACAGCAGGAACGGCACGATGCCGAGCGACCGCAGGTGGATGTAGATCCGCGCATCGGTCGAGACCTCCGCGGGGACGTCGATCGCGAACAGCAGCAGCGGCGACAGCACGACGAGCACGGTCGCCGCGAGCCCGACCAGCACCGCGAGCTTGATCCCGGCGGCGAGGCCGCGCCGCGCGTCGTCGAGCCGGCCCGCGCCGATCGCCTGCGGCACGATGCTGTCGAGCCCCATCACGATGCCCATCCCGACCGACGTGATCGCGAACAGCAGGCTATTGCCGACCCCCGACGCCGCCAGCGCACCCTCGCTGTAGTGCCCGAGGAACGCGGTGTCGACCGAGCCCATCAGCTGGAAGCCGAGCTGCTGCGCCGCGAGCGGGATCGCGAGCTGGAGCTGCGCCGCGGCCTCCGAGCGCGCCGGCGCCGGGGAGCCGCCGGTCGACGCGGTCACTTGATCGCGCGGGGCGTCATCGGCGCATTGAGCGCCGTCAGGTTCTTGGCGATGAGCTTCGCGAGCTCGAGGCGGCGCGTGGTGTCGGTGCCGCTGACGCGCACGTAGCACGGCGCATCGTCATCGATGAACAGCAGGCCCTGACCATGGTGATCGAGACCCTTCGCCCCGACCGCGACCTCGCTCGACTCGCCGGGACGCACGGCCTCGATGCCGGCGTCGTTCGCCTTGATCGCGCCGGCATCCGACATCCGGTCGTACGTCTCGACGAGATCGGCGTTGCGCGTCTTGTACTGCGCGAAGAGGGCGTCGGCCGTCTGCTTGTAGTTGTCGCGGCAGTCGAAGTCGAAGGTCCAGTACGCGAACACCGGCGCGCCGGCATCGGTGACCACCCCCGAGCTGACCTCGTAGACGCACGGGTGCGCGACGCCCCGGGGCACCGAGGCCGGGTTGTCGATCTGGCGGGCGGTGCCGCCGAGCACGGGCGAGAGCGACTCCGGCGTCACGACGCTGCTGCACTGGAACTTCTCGGGCCACACGCCGGCGAGCGTCGACGGCGCCTCGCCCGGCTTGTCAGCCTTGCGCTTCGCTTTGCCATCGTCCGACGTGCATGCCCCGCCGACGGCGAGGGAGGCGAGGGCGAGCACGATCGAGGTACGGCGGAGCGTCATGCGGCTGCCGACGGTATCGGACTACGGCCGGTCAATCCAGTGCGGCGACCCGCGTGGTGGCGTCGTAGACCAGGCGGAGCTCGGCGACCTCCGAGATCGCCTCGGCCAGCGCGAGCAACGGGGCGGGGCGTCGAGCCTCGTCGAGGTGGATCGTCCCGCCGACCCGGCGCTCCACGTACGCCACGTAGATGCCACCGCGGCGCGCCGCCACGACGACGGCACGCAGGTGAAACAGCGGGATCGCCGCGCGCCGCCGGACCCCGAGCACGCGCTGCTCGCTCCGGAGCAGGCCGTCATCGCGGTCGAACACGAGCCTGCGGCGCAGCGTGCCGAGCAAGACGCCCATGCCGATCGCGATCACGCCACCGAGCGTCGCCCACAGCGGCGTCAGCGTGACCAGCCAGCCGCCGCCGGCGGCCATGGCCCAGCCGGTCCACGCGGTCGCGCGCGTCAGATCGAGCTCGACGCGCGTGCTCGTCCGCATGCGGATCTGCACCGAGCCGAGCCAGTCGAGCATGACGAAAGCGTACGGCCTGGGCTCAGGCCTGGCTAGCCACCGTCGCCGCCAGCGTCGCCGGCATCGTCGCCGTCGCCGCCATCGCCGCCCGACAGCGGTGCCGCGGCATCGCCGCCACCTTCGGGTGCGCCCTGGGTCCGCCAGTCGCGCTGCTTGCCGCCACGCCCCCGGCG
>JALZOI010000242.1 GCA_030857245.1 Myxococcota bacterium | reverse complement strand
CCTCGGGGTCGGGCGCGAGGGCGTCGCGCGCGATCGCCCGGACCAGCGCGCTGGCATCGCGCCCCGCCGCGAACAGCTCGAGCAGCGCGCCGAGCGCGTGGACGTCGGCGGGCCCATCGCCGGGCCCCTGCCCGGCTTCCGGCGGCAGGCAGCGCGCCACCCACGGTTCGTGCGTCGCGCGGGTCGCGAGCGCGGTGAGCTCGATGCGCGGCCGATCCCCGTTGCCGACCCACACCGACCACGGATGGATGCCGCCGTGGAACACGCCGAGGTGGTGTGCCGCCGCGAGCGCGCGCGCGAGCTCGGTGAGGACTCGCAGGATGCGCCCGAGGTCGATCGACGGCTGCTCGATCAGCTCGGCGAGCGGCGGGAAGCTGTCTCCCTCGAGGACCAGCGCCGGCGGCTCGGGCTCGACGGCGAGCACCGGTCGCACCGCTGGATGATCGACCGCGGCGATCGCGCGCACGCGAGCCTCGAGCGCTGCCCACCGCGGCGTGCCCGGCCCGAAAGTCAGCTGGTGGAGCTCGAGGAGCCGCTCGCCGCGCCGCGCGAGCACGACCGTGCCGTCGGGACCCGCACCGAGCTGCGCGAGCGGCAGGAACGTCCCCGCATCCGTGCCCGCCCGCGCCTCGAACAGCGCCGGCATGGTCTGGTCGACCGGTCCCACGGCCCCAGCATACCAGCGCGGCGGTCAGCGCGTGGCCAGCTCGACGTCGACGGTCGCGGTGGCCGGACGATCGTGGAGCACGAGCTCGACGTCCGCGCGGGCGCCGCGGCGCGCGAGGGTCTCGACGAGGGTCTCTCGCGCGCGCGCGATCCGGCGCGCACTCGCGTCGTCGCCGGTCGCCAGCCGCACCACGTGCGCGTCGCGCGCGCCGGGTCCGGTCACGGCGATCGAGCCGACGTGGAACATCGGGCCGCGCTCGACATCGAACACGACGTGCGCGCCGCCACCGCGATCGAACGTCACCGACGCCGGCCCGACCTGCGCGGCGAGGTAGCCACGGTCGATCAACGCCGCCGCGAGCGCGCGTCGATCGGCCGCGAGCCGGGCCTCCTCGAGCAGCTCACCCGCGGAGGTCGTGAGCAGCGCGCGGAGGTCGGCGAGCGGCAGCCCGCGCTCCAGCGATCCGCTGTGGATCTGATCGATGGCGACGCTCTGGACCTCGCGCGCGCGCACCGATCGCTCGGCTGGCTGGGCGCGTGCTTCCTGGTGCGGCAGGTGCCGGAACGCGATCCCGGCGCCGATGACGCCGGTCAGGAGGAGGACGAGCAACCCGCGCACGCCGCCAGAGTTTGCAAGCGCAGGACCACGAGCAAGTGGCGAGGATCGCTGGTGGATGTCGGCGCCGATCGTGACCGCGTCATCACGGTGTGAACGTCAGGCGTACAGCGTCACGTAGGGAAAGCTCGCGTCGCCACGAACGGCGGCGAGATCAGCCGCCCGCGTGGCGGGATCAGGGGATCGCCGACGTGGCGACGTTGCCGAACCGATCGGTGACGCGCACCATCGCGGCCGTCGCGACGTCGGCGACCTGCGCCCCGCCTTGCGCGTTGCTCGCCACCACGTCCGACGACACCGCGACGCCGGCGGCGTCGAGCAGGGTCAGGGTGACGTTCTGCGACCGCACCGGCACCGGCTGGTTCGATGGCAGCTGCATGTCCATCAGGCGCCAGCCCTTCGGCGCGTGCCAGGCGACGGTGACGCGGACGTTCCCACCGGTGCGCTGCACCGGCCCGGCGACGAGGCCGCCCGCGATGACCTCGAACGGATTGCTCGTCATCGTCCAGCCGTTCCCCTCGACGCGGAACCGGTAGCGCGCGAGCGGCACGCCACCGCGGGCGTTGAGGCCGTCGCGATCGACGGTGCCGAGCCACGGCACGGCCTGCCACTCGACGACCCACATGTGCGTCTGCGGCGTCGAGCCACTGCGCTGCAGCGGCGACGGCGTGTACGCGAGCACGAGCTCGGCGTCGTCGACCAGCCGCCCGCTCCGCCGCGTCACCGGGACGAAGCTGCCGCCGCCCGGCGTGGTCTCGACCTCGAGCGTGACCTGGGGCGTCTTGACCTGCGGATCGTCGCCCGCCCACGCGAACGTCGCGATGCCAGCGACCCGCGGGATCTGCGCGGCCGGTTGGCCTTGCGCCGGCGTCCCCGTCCGCGCCCACGTGACCGCGGGGATCGGGTCGGGCACGGTGCCGGCGAGCGGCGCCGGATCGTCGACGGGGATGGTCTCCGTCATCGTGGCGGTGGCGACGCGCGCGGCCCCGCCGACCGTGCCGTCCTCCCGGGTGGGCGTCATCGCGAGCGGGATCAACGCGAGCAGCTGCTCGGTGATGTACTCGGCCTCGAGCGGCCCCCAGAACGTCACGCTCGGCTCGTAGCCCCCGAGCACCCAGTCCTCGGGCCGCAGCATGTAGCCGACGTGCCCCTGCGCGTAGCCGAGGACGATCGTCCGGGCGGCGCCGACCGGCGACTTCTCGCGCACGAGGTCCGCGATCAGGATGGAGACCTCGCCGGGGAGCGTGCCGAACACGTAGTCGCCGATCCGCAGCGCCGAGATCGTGGTGCGCGTGGTCTCGCAGACCGGATGCGTGGCGTCGACGCCGAAGTCGATCTTGAAGATCGGCCCGAGGATCTCGCCGGCGACCTCGAGCTTGAGGCACGAGCCGTAGGGCAGCGTGCCCTCGGTGCCGGGGATCTGCGCGGCCGGGAACATCGGCGCGGCGGTCTCGCACAGCGCCGCGCCGACCGGCGCGTTGAACTCGTCGATCGGTGACTTCAGCGCGGTGCCCTCGTACACGATGCCGTCGGGCAGGGTCGTGCCGTCGAACGGCGCGTAGGTCAGCGCACCCTGGCGGATCGCGAAGGTCTCGGGCCGCGGCCCGGTCTCGATCGAGCGCGACAGCATCTCGAGCTCGAGCGAGCTCTCCATCGCGGTGCCGGCCTGCGCGTACGCGGCCATGATCTCGGTGATCGCGCCGCGGCCGTGACCTTCCTCGCCGGCCCACCGGAAGCACGGATCGCTCGGCTTGCCGGGGCGCAGGGTGCACTCGACGCCGCCATGCCCGACCGCGGCGCTGTCGGCGCCGGCGCTCTGCAGGTGCATGACGACGACCTTGCTGTCGAAC
The DNA here is from genome assembly GCA_030857245.1 of Myxococcota bacterium. Lineage (GTDB taxonomy): Bacteria > Myxococcota_A > Polyangia > Haliangiales > Haliangiaceae > JABFXX01. The sequence continues at coordinate 6,408 of JALZOI010000242.1, read as the reverse complement.
TGCTCCTGCAGCGCGCGCTCGAGCCCGCCGATCGCATCGGCGGTCGCGAACGGATTGTCCTGATCGTTGATCGTCGGGTGCTCGCCGAACACCGGGACCATCGCGATCGGCGTGCCGTCCGTGGTGTCGACGCGGATCAGCGCGAGGTGATCATCGCCGCGGGCGCCGCCCGGCAGCTCGTTGTTCTCGCCGCGGCGATCGCGGTTGATCACGTCGCCGGGATCGAAGGCCGCGGTGTGGAAGATGCCGAGCTGCGCCGGCACGCGCGCGGCGAGCGCGTCGCGGGCCGCGCCCTCGAGCGCGTCGAGGAAGCGCCGGTACACGAGATCGCGGAGCTGGCCCGAGCCGAGCTTGAGCGGCCCGTGGCCGGTGAACTGTGCCCACGCGGAGTGGCTGTGCGAGGTGGCGAACACGACCTTGCCCGCGTACTCCGCACCGAGGCGCTGCTCGACGTCGAACAGCAGGCCCTCGTACGCGAAGATCATGTCGGCCTTGAGGAGGATCACGGTCTCCGCGCCGGCGGTCAGCGCGAGCGCCTTGACGCGGGGCGCGACGGTCACGCCGATCGACGGGTTGAACGCGCCGGACTGCGCGACCTTGCGCGCGTCGACGGTGCCGGCCGAGCTGAGGAAGCCGGCGCGCCCGGTGTAGCCACCCAGCGCGGTACCGACCGGGATGTGCAGCACGCGATCGGCCGCACCGGCGGTGAGCGCGCCGGCGGTGACGGTGCCGCCGGCGCCGGCGGTCGGCACGAGCGGCACGTAGCTGCAGCGCTCCGTCGTGACCGTCGAGGACGGTGGCGCGTGGTCGCCACCGCAGGCAACGGCACACAGCAAGGCGAACGGTGCGAGTCCCCAGGCGCGCATGCTCGGCTGCATAACACGCACGATGAGGACGCCGGCGGGCGTTCCGCGGACCCGCAGCATCAGCGCCGAGCGACGCCGCGTCTGGGCTTGTCGTCTACGTGTACGTGTACGTGCACGTCGCTACGGAGGGGAGCGGCACGGATCGGCAGCCCCCGTCGGGTAGCGACGGGTTAACGTACTGATTTTCATACATCACAATTCTCATTTTGTAACAATTGCAAATGCTTACGCGAGAGGGCGCGACGATTTCAGCGCTTCACCAGATTTTCTCCGAGTTCCGGTAACTTGAGAACGAGGCGTACCAGATCCAGTTCACCGTCCGGGTGCGGGTCTTCATGATCACGATGACTTACCGCGGTCTGTGCGTTGGCGCTCGGTGTGCATCATGAGCACGTCATGAAAGCTCTGATGGGTGGGGTTGCGCTCCTGATGTCACTCGTAGGTTGTGCGACGGAGGCCGACGTCTCGAACGAGATCGACAGCGAGGTCGAAACCGCGACCGAACGCAACGAGCGCAAGCAGCTCGTCGCCTCGACGCGCACCTCGATCGCCGCGCGCGGGGTCAAGGCGATCCCGCCGGCGCCGGTCGTGCGGAGCTCGCTCGTCGAGCTCGGCCGCGCGCTCGCGTTCGACAAGGTGCTGTCCGGCAACCGCGATGTCTCGTGCATGACGTGTCACCCGGCGTCGTTCGCCTCCGGCGACGGCCGCCATCTCTCGATGGGCGTGACCGGCACCGGCGTCGGCCCGGCGCGCACGGGTAACTTCCTGGAGGGCGAGGAGGGCCGCAACGCGCCGCCGTTCTTCAACCTGCACGCGCTGCACACGCTATTCTGGGACGGACGCGTCGCGCAGTTGCCGAACGGCGATTTCGTCACACCGGCCGGCCCGCTGCTGACGCCGGCGATGAAGGCCGTGATGGAGTTCGGCGCCATCTCGGTGCTCCCGATGTTCCCGGTCACCGCGCGCGACGAGATGCGCGGGTTTGGTACCGGCAACGAGCTGTCCGCGATCGCCGACTCCGATCTCCCGCAGATCTGGTCGAAGCTGATGACGCGCCTCGGCGCGATCCCGAAGTACCGTATGATGTTCGAGAAGGCGTACCCGGGCACCCGCTTCGACAACATGACGTTCGCGCACGCGTCGAACGCGATCGGCGGCTTCATCGTCGCCAAGTTCGAGGCGCGCGACTCCGCGTGGGACAAGTTCCTCCGCGGCAACGACGACGCGCTCGCGCTCGAGCAGCTCCGCGGCGCGGAGATCTTCATGCGCACCTGCGTGAACTGCCACAGCGACTCCACGGGCTCGGACCAGAAGTTCCACAACACCGCGCTCGCGCAGTTCGGCCCCGGCCCGCGTAACGGTGGCGATGGCCCGACCGGTCGTGACGACTTCGGTCGCGAGCGCGTCACCGGCCAGGCGAGCGATCGCTACGCGTTCCGCACCACCCCGCTCCGCAACGTCGAGTTCACCGCCCCGTTCGGTCACACCGGCGAGATCGTCGGCCTCGAGGACTTCGTGCGCCACTACTCGGTCCGCCAGGAGAACGGCGTCCCGGTCGGCGCCATCCCCGGCCCGGCGCAGAACCTCCGCGAGTACGACCTGACCCAGGTCGAGGAGCGCCTGTGGTCGAGCTTCGTCGAGAACACCGACGAGATCATCGGGAGCATCGACCCGCTGTTCGCGACCGGCTCGCCGATCCAGCCCGAGATGGTGCGTCCGCTCACCCAGTTCATGCTCGCGAACACCGACCGCACGAGCATCACGAACCTCGCCACCGTGACTCCGGCGACCGTCCCGAGTGGGCTCCCGGTGGCCGACTAGCAGCGCCGCTACCCACAACCCACCCCCCCACCCGACACTCGCGCAACGCCCCGGACGGCCGGGGCGTTCGGCGTTGCGAGCGTCTGCAAAGGCCACGTAAAGACCCGGGAATGCTGGGGTGTCCAGACCATCGCGGATCGTACGTAGTTGGGGTGTAGCGCACCCGATCCACCCGTTCATCGGGTTCACCAGCTGGTGATTCTGCTGAGTTAGCTGATCCTCCGGTTGGCGCTGCCGATGCACACACGGCGCGACATGAAAGCGCTTGGGGGCGTCGTCGTATCGCTGTGCCTGGTGGGATGTCTGGTGGGAGAGGACCCGATACCGGAGGCGGAGCGCTCGTCGCCCGAGCTCAAGCAGCTCGTCGACTCGACGCGCGCGTCGATCGCGATGCGGGGCGTCACCGCGATCCCGGTCAAGCCGGTCGTGCGCCCCGCGCTGGTCGAGCTCGGGCGGATGCTCGCGTTCGACAAGGTGCTGTCGGGCGGCCGCGACGTCTCGTGTATGACATGTCATCCCGCTTCCTTCGCGACCGGCGATGGCCGCCATCTCGCGATGGGCGTCACCGGTCGCGGCAGCGGGCCGGCGCGGCATGGCGACTTCGCCAAGGGCGAGGCCGGCCGGAGCGCGCCGCCGTTCTTCAACCTCCACGCGATGCACACGCTGTTCTGGGACGGCCGGGTCGCGCGGCTGCCGAACGGCGACTTCCGGACGCCGGCCGGCCCGCAGCTCACCGCCGCGATGAAGTCGGTCATGGAGTTCGGCGCGATCTCGGTGCTGCCGATGTTCCCGGTCGCCTCCCGCGACGAGATGCGCGGCTTCGGCACGGCCAACGAGCTCTCGCAGATCCCCGATGCCGACCTGACGCAGATCTGGTCGAAGCTGATGGTGCGGCTCGGCGCAATCCCGAAGTACCGCCAGCTGTTCGAGGCGGCGTACCCCGGGACCCCCTTCGCCTCGATGACGTTCGCGCACGCGTCGAACGCGATCGGCGGCTTCATCGTCGCCAAGTTCGAGGCGCGCAACTCGCCGTGGGACAAGTTCCTCCGCGGCGACGATCGCGCGATGTCGCTGCCGCAGCTGCGCGGCGCCGAGATCTTCATGCGGACCTGCGTGAACTGCCACAGCGACTCGACCGGCTCGGATCAGAAGTTCCACAACACCGCGCTCGCGCAGTTCGGCCCCGGGCCGCGCGACGGCGGCAACGGCCCGAGCGGGCGCGACGACTTCGGCCGCGAGCGCGTCACCGGCAACCGCGCCGAGCGCTACGCATTCCGCACCACGCCGCTCCGCAACGTCGAGGTCACCGGTCCGTATGGCCACGCCGGCCAGATCCTCGACCTCGACGAGATCGTCCGGCACTACGCCGTGCGGATGGAGAACGGCGCGCCCGTGGGTTCGATCCCCGGACCGGCGCAGAACCTCCGCGAGTACGACCTCGGCCAGGTCGACAACCGGCTCGCGCCGACCTTCCTGACGAACACGGACGCGATCATCGCCGACATCGACCCGCTGTTCCGCACCGGCTCGCCGATCCAGCCCGAGTTCGTCGAGCCGCTGACGCAGTTCATGATCGCGAACACCGACAAGACCAGCCTGCTCGAGCTGTCGCAGGTCACGCCGGCGACGGTGCCGAGCGGCCTGCCCGTCGCCGACTGAGACGGGCGAGTCGTAGCTACCGCACCTGGTGTTCCAGACCGCGCTGCAGCGCCTCGCGGACGGCGTCGTAGCTCTCGGCTAGCTCGACCGGCCGGTTGCGGTGCTTCGGCGCCTCGACCTCGGCGAGCCGGCCCTCGTGATAGCCGACCTTGAAGTCGGCGAACTTGAGGCCATTCGCAGTCGAGATCACGACGACGCGGTGATCGCGGGTGACGTCACCGCGGGCGGCGAGCTTCGTGAGCGCCGCGAGCGCCACGCCGGTGTGCGGGCACGTGAAGAGCCCGTCGCGATCCGCGAGCGCTGCAGCGTCGGCGAGCTCGGCCTCGGTGGCGACCTCGACGACGCCCTCGAAGGAGCGCAGCGCGCGCACGGCCTTCTTGAAGCTGACCGGGTTGCCGATCTGGATCGCGGAGGCGAGCGTGGTCTTCGCCTTGATCGGCGCGAGGTCCGCCCACTTGCCCTGGAAGCTGGTGTGGAGCGGGCTCGCGTGCGCCGCCTGCGCGACGCAGATCCGCGGCCGGCGGTCGATCAGCCCGAGCGCGATCATCATCTCGAAGCCCGCGCCGAGCGCCGACACGTTGCCGAGGTTGCCACCCGGGATCACGACCCAGTCCGGCACGTGCCAGCCGAGCTGCTGGCAGAGCTCGATCGCGACGGTCTTCTGCCCCTCGAGGCGGAGCGAGTTCATCGAGTTCGCGAGGTAGATGCCCTCGCGCTCGGCGAGCTCCTGGACGAGGTGCATGCAGCCGTCGAAGTCGGTGTCGACCGCGAGCACGAGCGCGCCGGCCGCGAGCGGCTGGACCAGCTGGGCGGTCGAGATCTTGCCGCGCGGCAGGATCACGACGGCCGGGATGTTGGCGGCGGCGGCGTACGCGGCGAGCGCGGCGGACGTGTCGCCGGTCGAGGCACAGGCGATCGCGCGGACCGGCCGGCCGCGCGCGATCATCTGCGCGACCGTCGAGACCAGCACGGTCATCCCGAGATCCTTGAAGGAGCCCGAGTGCGAGATCCCGCACTGCTTGACGCGCACGTCGCCGAGCCCGAGCGCCGCGGCGAACCGCGGGACCTTCGTCAGGTGCGTGCCGCCCTCGAGCATCGAGACGACGTGCCGCGTCTCGATCCCGGGCGCGACCCACTCGTGCTTGCCCCACACACCCGAGCCGAACGGCTCCTCGACCTGACGCCAGCGCGTGCCGAACAGCTCCTTCCAGCTCTCGCCGGACAGCGTGCGCAGCGCGTCCAGATCGTGGACGACCTCGAGGAGGTCGCGGCACTTCGGGCAGCGATAGATCACCTCGTCGAGCGGATAGCTGCCGGCGCAACCGGCGATGCAGCGGAACTCCGCCGAGTACGTCATCGGCAAACTCTAGCGCGTGCGATGCTCGGCTGCGTGGGGTGGACCCTCGATCTCGTCCTGCGCTTCGTGTTCGTGGTCGCCGCGCCGCTCGCGCTCGTGCCGTTCGCCACGATGATCCCGCTCGCGGGCGTCCTCGTGGGCGTCGGCGTGGCCACCGTCGTCGCGTCATCGGCAGTGAGCGCTGGCGCGCGCACACCGCGACGCTCCCGGTGGTCGGTGGCTTCCTGGCGCGGTTCGCGAGCCTCGGCGAGTACTACGAGCAGCATCCGCCGAAACCGCTGATCTACTACGTGCTGTATCCGCTGCTCGCGCCGTACTGGCTGATCAAGCGCGAGGCCCGCCGCGAGTTTCTGCTGTACCGCCGGATCAACGCGATCGCGCTCGTCGCGATGCTCGGCTTCGGCGCCTACGACTACGTGACGAACTGGCGCCCCGAGATCCCGCTGTCGGCGTTCGTGACCTCGTCGATCGCGACGCTCGTGATGCAGCTGCTGGCCACGGTGTGCCTGGTGATGCCGATCGTGACGACGGTCGTGCGCTACCACCGCAGCGGTCACCGCCGCGCACTCGCGGTCATGCTCGCGCTGTGCGCCGGCCTCAGCGTGATCCTGCTCGTCGCGGTGCGCCGCCACGAGCGACCGACGCCGAGCGTCACGCAGCGCGTGCGATGGCGCGCGACCGCCACCCCCGAGCGCGCGGTCGCGC
>JALZOI010000863.1 GCA_030857245.1 Myxococcota bacterium | reverse complement strand
ACCCGCCGCAGCTCGCTGCGAGGCCGGCGAGCGCCACGCGCGCGATCAATCCGTCTGTCCGCCGACGGCGACCCACAGCTCGAGGACCTTGGGCGAGTAGTCGAACTTGCGGAGCACGTGGTTCTCGCGGCGCGCGCGCACGCCCTTGAAGTCTTCCTTGGCGAGGTCGAGCTTGCCGTCGGCGACGTGGGCGAGCCCGCGGAGCAGCGCGACGTCGACTGCCTCCGAGGTGTCGAGGTAGTCCAGATCGAGCTCGACCAGCAGCGCCTCGATCCGCGCATGCTCGCCCGATCGCCACGCCTGCCACGCCTTCGGCAGTGCCATCGCGGCCCGCTGCATGACGTCACGGCGAGTCGCGCGCCGCTTCTTCGACTCGCCGTCGACGGGCGGCACCTTCGATGCCTGCAGCCGCACGTTGTTGATCGGCACGATGATCGAATCGCCCTTCTCGAGCGCCGCCTTGTCGAGAAAGTTGTAGCGCCGCAGCAGCTCGCCCTGCTTCGAGTCGTTGAAGTACGCGGCGGCGACGCTGCCGAGGGACTCGTTGCCCTCGGCGACGTGGGTCACCGTGAACGGCACCTGGAGCTGGGTGCCTGCCGGCAGCCGCTCCTCGGGCGTCATGTGGTTGAACTCGGCGAGGAACACGCCGCGGCGCGGGTTGCCGAGATATGTTCCCGCGAGCGTCTCGAACGTGTCGCCGGGTGACGTCGTGATCTCGCGGTTGATCGGGATCTTCAGGCGCTCGCCAGGACGGAGTGGCCGCGGGCTCGTGAGCTTGTTCTCGACGCGGATCAAGATCGCCTTGCCGCGATCGCCGTAGTGCTCGGCGGCGATCATCGCGAGCGAGTCGCCCGGCTTCGCGCGATAGGTGATCGTGTCGACGGTACCGTCCTGCGCGAGGGCAGGGACCGGCGCGACGGCGAGCACCAGCGCGAGGACCCCAGCGCGCCTCACTGCTTGCCTCCGCAGGTCTCGATCGGCGCCGTCTTGCCGTCGAGCAGCTTGCCGGCGGTGCAGAAGTCGACCGCGAGCAACGGTGCCGCCTCCACGCGGATCGGCGCGACGTCGATCGTCTGCTCGATCGGCGCGTACCAGTCATGGACGAAGCGGATCGTGTGCGGGCCCTCCACGAGCTCGACGGGCGCGCCCATCGGCGTGATGCCGACAGCCTTGCCATCGATCTCGATGGCAGCCCACGGGAACGCGTGCAGCCGCACGAAGCCGCGGCCCTCCTTCACGATCAAGTTGGGGGTGTGTGGGGTTGCTCCGAGCGGCGCGACGTGGATCAGCCCGAGCATCAGCGCCAGCACGCCGAGCGTCACCGCGTGTGCGACCAGGCCGCCGCGCACCGCGTGACGCGCCTGCATGTTCGTCGGGCCGGCGAGCACGCCGCCCCCACCGAGCGCCGCCGGATTCAAGTACTCCTCCGCCTCGAGCTCGGTGATGACGTTCTGCGCTCGCAGGAACAGCACGAGCCGGGCGTGATGGTTCATCTCGACGTGCTTCGCGAGGAACCGCTCGAGCGCCATCACGGCGTGCTGCGCCGAGCGCCACCGATCGCGCGGCTGCTTCTCGAGGCAGCGATCGATGATGCGCTCGAGCTCGCGCGGGATCTCCGGGTTGAGCTTGCGCACGCCGACGTGCTTCTCGAGCCGGATCTTGTGCATGGCCGATCGGCGCTCGTCCTCGACGAACGGCTTCTTGCCCGTGACCATCTGATACAGCACGACGCCGAGCGAGAAGATGTCACTGCGCGCGTCGAGCTTGTCGCCGAGCACCTGCTCGGGAGACATGTACGCCGGCGTCCCGATGCCGGTGCCCGCCTCCGTGAGATCGCCAAAGCTGGTGTCGCGGGCGATCCCGAAGTCCATGACCTTCACGCCGCCGGCGCGCGAGAGCATGACGTTCGCCGGCTTGATGTCGCGATGCACGATGCTGCGGTAGTGGACATAGTCGAGCGCGCGGGCGACCTGCATCGCGATGATCGCCGCGACGTCGTACGGGAACCGGCCGCACTTCTCGAGCAGGTCGTAGAGGTCGATGCCCTGCACGTACTCCATCACGATGAACAGGGCGCCACGCTCGCGATGGAAGTCGTAGACGTGGATGATGTTCTCGTGCTGGAGCATCGCGAGGCTCTTCGCCTCGCGCTCGAACCGCGTGACCACGTTCTCTTCCGCGGCGGCCGAGCTCTTCAGTGCCTTGATCGCCACGGTCCGCCCGAGCGGGTCCTGGACGGCGCGGTAAACTACCGCCATTCCTCCAGAAGCGACCTCTTCGACGATCCGGCAGTTGCCGATGCGCTCGAGCATGATACGACACGCAGCGTAACGGATGGGCGGCGCGGGGAGTCAGGTCTGGTTCGTTGTTTCTGGAAGGAACTCCGAAAACCGCTGACACGGCAGGAGGTTGGATCAAGTTTGATCCTTGCCAACCTCGAGCTCGATGGTAAAAATCAATCGGTCGGAGCGGTGGCGGACGGTGGTGGGGTCAGGTCGAGATCGGACAGCGTTTGGTCCGAAATCACCTGACGGCACGACGAGTTAGGTAGGCGGCGGCGAGGTTGGTGGAAAATTCCTCGGTCGCGGTTGACAGGTCGAGCGTCACCCCTTATAAGCACATCCCTCGACGGCAACGGCCGCCGAGAAACGAAGCGGAAGGCGGACCCAATGGGGTCCAAGCTCCCTCTCGGGATCGGTCTCTGAAAACTGGATAGTAAGCTTACTTAGAAGATGTGAGTTTTTGTTCGTAAGATAGAAACCATTCCACATCGACGCGGCCGTCTTCGGACGGCGGCTATCAGCGATGTCGAGCGGGTTCAAAGCTTTCTATGGAGAGTTTGATCCTGGCTCAGAGCGAACGTTAGCGGCGGGCTTAACACATGCAAGTCGAGCGAGAAAGGGACTTCGGTCCTGAGTAAAG
>JALZOI010000862.1 GCA_030857245.1 Myxococcota bacterium | reverse complement strand
CTGGGAGGTCGCGCGCGAGCTCGCCGTCGAGCCGGTCGAGCGCGAGCTCGGCTGCGAGGAGATCACAGGCCGCCTCGCCCATGCGCTACCCGCGCGACGGGTGCGGCGGCTCGACGCCGAGCCGCGCGAGCTCGGCGATCACCTGCTTGAGATCCGACCAGGTGTCCTTCTTCTTCTCGGGATCGCGGAGCAGGTAGGCCGGGTGAAACGTCGGCATCACCGCGATGCCGTCGCGATCGTGGAACCGCCCGCGCAGCGTCCCGATCGGTGCGTCGCTGCGGAGCACGTGGTTCGCGGCGGGGCGGCCCAGCGTGACGATGATGCGCGGCGCGATCGCACGGATCTGCTCGTCGAGGAACGGCGAGCACGCGGTCACTTCGTCGGGCTGTGGGTTGCGGTTGCCGGGCGGCCGTGACTTGAGGACGTTCGCGATGTAGACCGTCTGCCGCGTCCAGCCCATCGCCTCGATCATCTTGTCGAGCAGCTCGCCGGCGCGGCCCACGAACGGCTCGCCGCGCAGGTCCTCTTGCTCGCCGGGCGCCTCGCCGATGAACATCAGCGGCGACTGCTCGGAGCCAACGCCGAACACGATGTTGGTGCGGGTCGTGTGCAGCTTGCAGCGCGTGCACGCGCCGAGCTCCTCGCGGATCTGCGCGAGGCTGCGGCCCGACCGAGCAGGCGACGGCGACGGCGACGGCGACGGCGCGGTGGACTCGCTGGACTCGCCGGTCGCCGGCAACACGATGCCGGGATGCGAGGCGAGCGGCACGCTCGCGAGGGGCCCGAGGTCCGCGGCCGGGTCCGGGTGCGCGGCCGGTTCGTTCGCCGGATCCACGGCAGGGCGTGCCGAGCGCGTGGTCGGGCGCGCCGAGCCGGCCCAGGCACCAAGCGAGGCGTGGCGCGTGAGCTGGGCGCGGAGCTGAGCGGTCAGCTCGGCCAGGTCGGCCGCCAGCTCGTCGTCGCCCGTGCTATCCATCTCCCGGGTATGCCATCACCGCGGCCGTTGACTCAACTGCTGATCCTCGCCGCCCTGGCGATCTCGGGATGTCGCAAGACGACCCCGGTTCCCGCCGGCGACATCCTCGCGGCCCTGGCGCTGCCGACCGCCGACGACCGGGCGTTCGATCCCGAGACGCTGCGCGGCAAGCCGACGCTCGTCATGTTCGCGAGCCCGACGTGCGGCTACTGCGCCGCCGAGCTCCCGATCGCGCAGCGCGCCGCCGCGGCCGAGCAAGCGAACCTCGTGGCGGTCTACATCATCGGCCAGAAGGCCCATGCGGCGTCGGTGACGAAGAGCGCGGGTTTCACCGGGCCCGTGCTCGTCGACGAGAGCGGCGAGCTCCGCAAGAAGTACGACATCAAGGGGGTGCCCTACACCGTCGTGCTCAAGGCCAACGGTCACGCCAGCGAGGCGTTCCGCGGCCAGCAGGATGAAGCGACGCTGCGCGAAGCGATCGACGACGCGCGCTGACGCGACCGCCGCTGTCCGCGCTCGCTAGTCCTGCGGCTCGGCGACCGGCTGCGACGCGCCACTGCCGGGCGGGAACGTCAGGTACGCGTACGCCATGCCGTCGGGCTCGGTCGCCATGCGGAGCGCCGCCTCGCGCGCGTCCTTCGGATTCTTGAACGTGATGCGCACCTGGACGCCGCGCTTGCGGCCGCCCGCCTTCGCGATCACGCCCGCGAGCGGGTTATCGAAGAACCGGGTGTCGACCTTGCGCCACGTGTTCGCCGCGAGCTTCGTCAGCGACAGCGAGACGACGAGCGTGCCGCCCTCGACACGCTGGCTGACCTCGAACGGCGCGACCGACTGCAGGAACAGCTGGGCGCCGCCATCCTTCGCCTCGAAGCCGACCCAGGTCAGCGTGCCTCTGGCCGGAGCGCGCTTCGCCTTCGCCGGCCGTGCCGGGCCTTCGCTCGGTTGCTCACCGGGCACCACGCCGCCGTAGTCGCCTTCCTTGTGCGGCGCATTCTGGGCGGAAGCCGGGCTCGCGAGCAGCAGCAACACAAGGAGGCGACGCATCCTGGCAGCGTACGAGGCGCCCCGCCGGTACGCAAACTTCCCGCCTCGCGCGCGGGCTTCCGGAATCGCGAGGCCCTCGCCAGCCCGTGGAGCCGCTTGGGATATGCTGAGCTTCGTGCGTCACGTCCGGGGACTGCTGTTCGTCGACTACGTGCGCATGCTGCGCGCGCAGAAGTCCGTCGACTGGAGCACTCACCTCACGGCCGAGGACATCTGGTTCCTCTCGACGAAGATCGATCCGGACGCGTGGTACCCGATGACGACCTTCGAGCGCCTCGGCAACGAGATCCTGCGCACCGTCGCGCACGGTGAGATGTTCGCGGTCCGGCTCTGGGGCCGCTACTCCGCGGGCAAGCTCCACGCGAAACATCCGAACCTCCTCGCGCCCGGCGATCCGATCGAGACCCTCAACCGGTTCCGCGTGATGCGCCAGACCTTCTTCGACTTCTCGGCGCTCGAGGTCCCGATGCTCCTCGATGACGCCGCCCACGTGGTGGTCCGCTACCACATGGGCACGCCGGCCGAGGAGGCCGCTTGCTACCAGACGATGGGCTTCTTCGAGGGCCTGCTCGAGCTCGCCGGCGCGCAGGACATCGACGCCGCGTTCCGCGAGAAGTCGTGGGCGAACGCGCTCCGCACGCTGCTCGTGATCCGCTGGCGCATGCCCGGCGCGTGAGCGGCGCCCGGCGATCAGCGAGCGCGCGCCGCCGGATCGCTGACGAGGTAGGGATCGGCCGGCGCGCCGAGGTAGCGGACTCGCGCCTCGCCGACGAGGAACAGCGAGCCCGCGATCAGGATGGTCGCGCCATGGGCACGCGCGAGCGCGGTGGCCGCCTCCAGTCCATCGGCGAGCTCGACCGGTCGGTCGCTGACCTCGCGCACGATCGCCGCGAGCGCCGCC
>JALZOI010000861.1 GCA_030857245.1 Myxococcota bacterium | reverse complement strand
CCCGGGCGGTCCCGCGTCGCGCTCGCCGGCTGGCAGCGCGCGCGAGGTTCCGAGGTCGAGGTCGGCCGGAGGTGGCTTCTTGGATGCACTGCTGCAGCCGATGCCCAGGGCGAGCGCGGACGCGACGACGAGCCGGCTATGCATGCACCACATCCAACGCGGCGAGCCGCCCGTTCATTTCGCGGCGGGGGCGACTCGTAGCCGGTCTCGCTTCAGCCATCGGCGATCGAACCCTCGTACATCTTGTCGAGCAGGCCGGCGTACTTCTTCTCGACGACCTTGCGCTTCACCTTGAGGCTCGGCGTCAGCTCGCCCTCGTCGATCGTGAGATCCTTCGGCAGCACCGCGAACTGCTTCACGGTCTCGTACTTCGCGAGGCTCTGGTTGACCTCGTCGATGTAGGGCGCCAGCATCGCCTTGACCTCGGGGAGCTTGACGACGTCGGCGTACGGCTTGCCGTCGAGGCCGTGCTGCTTCGCCCACTTCATCGTGGCCTCCTCGTCGAGCGTGAGGAGCGCGGTCACGAAGTTGCGGCGATCGCCGTGCACGATCACCTGGCTGATGAACGGGCACGTCGACTTGAGCTTGCCCTCGATGTGCTGCGGCGCGATGTACTTGCCGCCCGACGTCTTGATCAGGTCCTTCTTGCGATCGGTGATCCGCAGGAAGCCCTGGTCGTCGACCTCGCCGATGTCGCCGGTGCGCAGCCAGCCGTCCTCGGTGAGCGCCTCGGCGGTCTGGTCCGGGAGGTTGTGGTAGCCGTTCATGATCCCGGGGCTCTTCATGAGGATCTCGCCGTCCTCCCGCGCGAGCTTGAGCTCGGTGCCGGGCATCGGCACGCCGACCGAGCCGAACGCGTACTTGCTCGGGCGGTTGACGAAGCTGGCCGCGCTGCTCTCGGTGAGGCCGTAGCCCTCGAGGATCAGGATGCCGCACGCGTGAAAGAACTCGGCGATGTCGCGCGACAGCGGCGCCGAGCCCGAGATGAAGTACTTGATGCGACCGCCGAACCGGTTCTTGACCTTCGAGAACACGAGCTTGTCGGCGAGCCGCAGCTTGAAGGCGAGCATGCCGCCCGGCTCCTTGCCCTGCTGACGGAGCTTGCTGCCGGCCTTGCCCGTCGCGAGCGCCCACTCGAAGATCTTCTGCTTGAGGCCACCCTGCTTCGCACCCTCGAGGATCTTGTTGTAGACCTTCTCGAAGATCCGCGGCACGCCCGCCATGATCGTCGGCTTCACGACCGCGAGGTTCTCGACGATCTTCGGGATCCGCCCGTCGACCGCGCACACCGAGCCCGACGCGATGTGGCCGGCCATCAGCACCTTGCCGAACGAGTGCGACATCGGCAGCCACAGGTACTGCACGTCGTCGCTCGAGATCAGGCCCGTCGCCTCCATGGCGTCGGCCGTGTAGGCCCAGCACTCGTGGAGCAGGCGGACGCCCTTCGGCTTGCCCGTGGTGCCCGACGTGTAGATCAGGGTCGCGAGCTGCGCCGGCTGGATGCCCGCGACGACGTCATCGACCGCGCGCGGATCCTTCGCGAGCCGCTCGGCGCCGGCGGCCTCGAGCTCGGCGAGCGTCATGACCCACGCCTTGTCCTTCGCCTCGGGCGCGCCGTCGATCAGGATCACCTTCTCGAGCTTCGGCATCTCACCGCGGTGCGCGACCAGCTTCTTGAGCTGGGAGAGATCCTCGGTGAACACGAACCGGGTCTCGGAGTCCGCGAGGATGTACGCGCAGTCCTCGGCGGTGCTCGACGGATACACGGTCGTCGTCGCGCCGCCGGCGGACAGGATCCCGAGGTCACAGAGCAGCCACTCGACGCGCGTGTTCGACAGGATGCCGACGCGATCCTCGCGGTTGGCGCCGAGCGAGAGCAGGCCGGCCGCCATCGCCTTCACGCGCTCACCCGCCTGGCGCCACGTCATCGATCGCCACTCCGAGCCGGCGTCGCCGACGGGATAGCGATAGGCCTCGCGATCGGGGGTCTCCTGCACTCGCGTCGCGAGGAGCTGGGCGATCGACTTCGTCTTGCGGGTGATGCGCTCGGGGGCAATCGATTCGGCCATGGCGGCAGAATATGGTCCCGAAAGGGCCAGGTCCGCAACGTGGACCGGCTGTGTTAAGGCGCGCCGGCGCCGCCCCCAAAGCCCCCGGGCGGGGAGTAACTTCACGGGGTGGCGGATGCGCGTGACTGGCTGGAGGCGCTGGGGTCGGCATGGCGGGCCGAGCGGATGGCCGTCCGGGCGCGGATGGCTCTCGAACGCTCGGGGCGGCTGCTCGGCGAGCGGGTCGCCCTCGGCATCGCCCTGGCAAACCTGCGGATCGTCGACGAGCAAGGGGCGCCCGGCGACCGGGTGCGCGTGCGAGCCGCGGTCCCCGAGAGCGTCGATCTCGACAACCTCCGGATCGGCCCGGGTGACCCAATCCGGCTGTGGAGCGAGCACCCCGACGAGCCGGGAGTGGTGCGCGGGGTCGTCGAGCGCCGGGAGGAGCAGAGCCTGTGGTTGATGCTCGACCGGGCCGTCGACGAGCTCGATCGGGAGTACGCGCTCGATCCCGAGGCGCCGGAGGTGACCTTCGACCGGGGCGATGCCGCGATCGCCCGCGCGAAGGCCGCGGTGGCGACCAGCGACGTCGCGCGCATCCGCGACGTCGCCGCGCTCGTGCGTCCCCCCCGCCCGCTCGCGCCGGTCACGTGGACGCCGTTCGACACGGCCCTCGACGAGCGCCAGCGCGCAGCCGTCGAGACGGCGCTGCGCTCGGGCGACATCGCCCTGATCCATGGTCCTCCCGGCACCGGCAAGACGCGCACGCTCGTCGAGGTCGTGCGCCAGCGCGTCGCGCGCGGCGAGCGGGTGCTGTGCGCGGCACCGTCGAACACGGCCGTCGACAACCTCGGGATGCGGCTGGCGTCGACGCCGGGGC